>DATIOT010000351.1:0-4756 GCA_035472875.1 Mycobacterium sp. | reverse complement strand
TTGCGGGCACCAGCTCCGACGCGGGGAAGTCCGTGGTGGTGGCCGGCCTGTGCCGGCTGCTGGCGCGCGCCGGCGCCCGCGTCGCGCCGTTCAAGGCGCAGAACATGTCGAACAACTCCGTCGTCACCGTCGAGGGCGGCGAGATCGGGCGGGCCCAGGCGATCCAGGCGCGGGCGGCGGGGTTGGAGCCCAGCGTGCGGTTCAACCCTATCCTGCTCAAACCGGGCAGTGACCGGACGTCGCAACTGGTGATCCGCGGGCAGGTCGCCGATTCGGTCACTGCGGCCGGCTATATGGCGCATCGCGACCGGCTCGCCGGCATCGTCATCGACGAGTTGTCATGCTTGCGCAATGAATTCGAGGCGGTGATTTGTGAAGGAGCCGGTTCGCCGGCCGAAATCAACTTGCGGGCCACGGATTTAGCCAACATGGGATTGGCCAGGGCCGCCGGCCTCCCGGTAATTCTGGTTGGCGATATCGACCGCGGCGGCCTGCTGGCTCATCTGTTCGGGACGGTCGCGGTGCTCGAGCCCGAGGACCAAGCGCTGATCGCGGGCTTCATCGTCAACAAATTCCGCGGCGACCCCGGGCTGCTGGAACCCGGGTTGCAGCAGCTGCTTGCCGTGACCGGCCGCCCAACCTACGGGGTGTTGCCCTATGCCGACGAGCTCTGGCTGGATGCTGAGGACTCGCTGTCGGTGGTTGCTCACCGCGTAGTCGGCACACCGGCGCCGCCGCGCGGCGACGAGTGGCTCAGGGTGGCCGCGGTCAGGCTGCCCCGGATTTCCAACTCCACCGACGTCGAGGCGCTGGCGTGCGAGCCGGGTGTCCTGGTGCACTGGGTCACCGACTCGGCCGATCTGGCCGACGCCGACCTGATCGTGCTTCCGGGCAGCAAGGCCACCGTCGCCGACCTGTCCTGGCTGCACGATCGCGGCCTGGCGGGCGCGATCACCGAGCACGCCGGGGCCGGCAAGCCGGTGCTGGGTATCTGCGGGGGGTTGCAGATGTTGTGCCGGCGCATCGAGGACACGGTGGAATCCGGAATCGGGGAAGTCGATGGCCTGGGTCTGTTGGATGCCGACATCGCCTTTCACGAGGCCAAGACCCTGCGCCGCTGGCAGCAGCCGCTCACTGGATATGAAATCCATCATGGGCGGCTATCCCGGTGCGCCGAGGCGGGTTGGTTCGACGTCAACTGCGAGCCACGGGGCATCATGCGCGGCGCGGTCTTCGGCACTCACTGGCACGGCCTGCTCGATAACGACGACTTCCGTCGCGCGTGGCTTACCGCTGTCGCCAATGCGGCCGGTCGCAGCGGATTCGTGGTCGCCGACACCAACGTCGCGGCGCGCCGCGATGCTCAACTGGATTTGATCGCCGAGCTGCTCGCGTCCCACCTCGACGTCGACGCCGTCCTCGGCCTGCTCGATGGCCCCCCGCCGCGGCGACCGCACGTAGCAAGTGAGCTGCGGCCGTAGGGTATTCGGCTCGCGAAACGGCTGAAAGGTGACGCAAAGATGCGCCAGCGGGGCTACCGGTGGGCGCAGAGATGCTGAGGAAGCCTCGCGCATACCGGCCGATTGGCTGTAGCGTGCGTAAGTGCCCTCGATGATGACTACGCTCGACGGGTTTCCCGTCCCGGTAGGCGTAGCCGGTCCGGAGAAGGGCGTCGTCGTCGTCATTCTGGGCGACGCGCAGCGTGCGCCCGCCGCTTATGACGCTGTGTGCGAGCGCCTGCATACCGCTTCGCTTCGGACCGTCGTTATCGGCCTTGACCCGCGGTTGACCCCCAAGTCGGTCGTCGGCATCCTCGACGCGCTCGGGATCGGGTGGGCCGTGGTGGTCGGCGACCGCGCCGGTGGCGAGCTCGCCTGGGAACTCGCGGCAACCAGATTGGGCCGGTTCGTTGGCCTGGTGGTCATCGACCGCGGACATCCGCGGGCGGCCGACCTCAACGGTGTCGTTCGTGACGAACACTGCCCGCCGGTGGAAATCGGCACCACCGTACTGGTCAGTTCTCCGGCCGGGCGGACCGTGGCCCGCGACAGCCAGCAGTTCGTCTACGCCGAATACCGCACGGTGGATCTCCTTGGACGCCGCAACGCCCAGGAGTCGACCGCGCAGCTGGCCGCCGAGATCGTGCTACGCGCCAGCACCTGGTAGCGCCTGGTTGACTAGCGGTCATGGGCCACCAGGAAAACCACGAAAGTGCTGTGACCGGTCCGGGTTCTCCCGTCTTGTCCTTGGCCGCGCTGGAACAACTGGTCGGGATCGGCGAGGTGGACACCGT
Source organism: Mycobacterium sp. (assembly GCA_035472875.1). Taxonomy (GTDB): domain Bacteria; phylum Actinomycetota; class Actinomycetes; order Mycobacteriales; family Mycobacteriaceae; genus Mycobacterium. The sequence continues at coordinate 2,463 of DATIOT010000351.1, read as the reverse complement.
GCTCGTGGCGTTCACCGACATGCAAGGCCGGCTCGCAGGCAAGCGGATATCGGCCCGGTTTTTCGTCGACGAAGTGGCCGCGAATGGCGCCGAGTGCTGCAGCTACCTGCTGGCCGTGGACACCGAGATGAACACCGTGTCCGGTTATGCGATGTCTAGCTGGGACACCGGCTACGGCGACATGGTGATGATGCCGGACTTGACCACGCTGCGCCTGGTTCCCTGGCTGCCCAACACGGCGCTGGTGATCGCCGATCTGGGCTGGGCCGACGGCAGCGCGGTTGCCGCCTCGCCCCGCGCCATCCTGCGCCGCCAGATCGACCGGTTGGGCGAGCGCGGGCTGACCGCCGATGTCGCCACCGAGCTGGAGTTCATCGTCTTCGACGAGCCGTATCGCCAGGCGTGGGCCAGCGGCTACCGTGGGCTGACCCCGGCCAGCGATTACAACGTCGACTACGCGATATTGGCGTCGTCGCGAATGGAGCCGCTGCTGCGTGACATCCGGTTGGGTATGCAGGGGGCGGGCTTGCGGTTCGAGGCCGTCAAAGGCGAATGCAACAAAGGTCAGCAGGAGATCGGGTTCCGTTACGACGAGGCGCTGGTGACCTGCGACAACCACGCCATCTACAAGAACGGCGCCAAGGAAATCGCCGACCAGCACGGCAAGAGCCTGACGTTCATGGCGAAATACGATGAGCGCGAAGGTAATAGCTGCCACATTCACCTCTCGCTGCGCGCCGAGGACGGCTCCGCGGCGTTCGCCGACCACAGCGGACCGAACGGCATGTCGCCGACGTTTCGCAGTTTCGTCGCCGGCCAGTTGGCCACGTTGCGCGAACTCACCTTGCTCTACGCACCAAACATAAACTCCTACAAGCGGTTTGCTGACGGCAGCTTCGCGCCCACGGCGGTGGCGTGGGGACTGGACAACCGCACCTGCGCGCTGCGGGTCGTCGGCCACGGGCGCAACATCCGGGTCGAAAACCGAGTTCCCGGCGGCGACGTCAACCAATACCTCGCGGTGGCGGCGCTGATCGCGGGCGGGCTGCACGGTATCGAGCAGGACCTGCAACTACCCGAGCCGTGTGCGGGCAGTGCTTATGAGGCCCATGGGGCCTCGGGCGTCGAGCGGCTGCCCGCCACGCTGGCCGAGGCGGCCGGGTTGTTCGGGACGTCGGCGCTCGCACGGGAAGCGTTCGGCGACGATGTTGTCGCGCACTACCTGAACAACGCTCGCGTGGAATTGGCGGCGTTCAACGCGGCGGTCACCGATTGGGAGAGGGTACGTGGTTTTGAACGCCTCTAGAACGAGTCGGCCGGTAGTAGGTCTGACGACTTATCTGGAGCAAGTGCGGACCGGGATCTGGGACATCCCTGCGAGTTATCTACCTGCTGATTACTTCGAGGGCATCACCATGGCCGGTGGTATCGCGGCAATGCTGCCGCCGCAGCCGGTGGACCCCGAGATCGTCAGCTCCGTACTCGACAGCCTGCACGCCCTGGTGCTCACCGGGGGTTATGACATCGACCCCGCCGCCTACGGCCAGCAACCGCGCCCGACTACCGACCAGCCTCGCACTGCCCGCGACGCTTGGGAGTTCGCGCTGCTGCAAGGTGCGCTGGACCGCGGGCTGCCCGTGCTGGGCATCTGTCGTGGCGCGCAGGTGCTCAATGTCGCGTTAGGCGGGACGCTGCACCAGCATCTGCCCGACGTCCTCGGCCACAACGGGCATCGTTTGGGCAACGGGGTGTTCACCAGGTTGCCGGTCCGCACGGTGGCGGGCACCCGGCTGGCCGCGCTGCTCGGGGAGTTCGCTGAGGTGCCGTGCTACCACCATCAGGCCACCGACAAAGTCGGTGAGGGCTTGGTGGTCAGCGCGTGGGACCCCGACGGTGTAGTCGAGGCGTTGGAGCTACCCGGGGATAAGTTCGTGGTTGGCGTGCAGTGGCACCCGGAGAAGTCCCTGGACGACCTGCGTCTGTTCATGGCGATCGTCGACGCCGCACGGTCCTACGCGGACAGCCGATGAGCACGGTGCAACTGATCAACCCCGCCACCGAGGAAGTGCTGCGGTCGGTCAACCACGCTGATGCCGCCGAGGTCGACCACGCGGTGCAGCGGGCGCGGGTGGCCCAGCGACGCTGGGCGCGGTTGTCGCCGGCGGAGCGGGCGGCCGGCCTGCGGGCTTTCGCCGCCGCCGTCGACGCCCACATCGACGAGTTGGCGTCGCTCGAGGTTGCGAATTCGGGGCACCCCATCGCGTCGGCCGAGTGGGAAGCCGGCCATGTCCGCGACGTCTTGGCGTTCTATGCCGCTAGCCCGGAACGGTTGTCGGGCAAGCAGATTCCCGTGGCCGGGGGCCTCGACGTCACCTTCAACGAACCGCTGGGCGTGGTCGGGCTGATCACCCCGTGGAACTTCCCGATGCCGATCGCATCGTGGGGCATCGCGCCCGCCCTGGC
>DATIOT010000350.1:0-4041 GCA_035472875.1 Mycobacterium sp. | reverse complement strand
GACGGTCGCGCGGATGCTGGGGCACTGGACGCAGGTCTTGACGGAGGTGGTCCGGGATCCGGCGCAGCCGGTCGATGGGTTGGAGTTGTTGTCGCGCGCGGAGCGGCGGCAGGTCGTGGACGAGTGGAATCGGACGACGGTCGCGTACCCGACGGAGCCGTACATCCACGACGTCTTTGCGGCGCAAGCGGCGGCGACGCCGGACGCGATCGCCGTCGTCAGCGACGACGACGAGGCGGTCAGCTACGGCGCGCTGAATGCGCGTGCGAATCAGCTGGCGTGGTATTTACGGGCGTGTGGCGTCGGGCCGGACGTGCGCGTCGGCGTGTATCTGGAGCGCAGCGTGGCGATGATCGTCGCGTTGCTGGGCGTGCTGAAAGCCGGCGGCGCGTACGTGCCACTGGATCCGGAATATCCGGCGGAGCGCGTCCAGTTCATGGTGGACGATGCGGCGGCGCCGGTGCTGCTGACCCAGGCCCGGCTGTGCGACCAGCGGCCGGCGGGGGCGGGTCGCGTGATTGTGGTGGATCAGGATGCGCCGGTCCTGGCGCAGGCCACCGGGAATCTGCCGCGCACGGTGGCGGCCGCGGATGCCGCCTACGTGATCTACACGTCGGGGTCGACGGGGACGCCGAAAGGCGCGGTCAACACGCACGCGGGGATTCTGAATCGCCTGCATTGGATGCAGGCCACGTATGGCTTGGACGCGGCGGATCGGGTGCTGCAGAAGACGCCGATCAGTTTCGACGTGTCGGTGTGGGAGCTGTTCTGGCCGCTGATGACCGGGGCGCGGCTGGTGCTGGCGCGGCCGGGCGGGCATCGCGACGCGCCGTATCTGAGCGGGCTGATCGCCGCGCAGGGGATCACGGTGCTGCATTTCGTGCCGTCGATGCTGGCGGCCTTTCTCCGCGACGGGGCGGTCGGGCCGTGCGCGACGGTGCGGGACGTGATCTGCAGCGGGGAAGCGCTGCCGGGGGCGCTGGTGGCGCAGTGCCGGCAACGGTGGCCGGGGGCGCGGGTCCACAATCTCTATGGGCCGACGGAAGCGGCGGTGGACGTGACGGCGTGGGCGTGCGCGGGGGCGGAGGGGGCGAGCGGGTCGGTGCCGATTGGGCGGCCGATCGCCAACACGCAGCTGTATGTCGTGGACGGCGCCCTGAGGCCGGTGCCGGTGGGCGTGGCGGGCGAGGTGTATATCGGCGGTGTGGGGCTGGCGCGGGGCTATGGGCAGCGGGCGGCGCTGACGGCGGAGCGGTTTGTGCCGAACCCGTTTGGGGGCCCCGGCACGCGGCTGTACCGCACGGGCGATCGGGGCCGGTGGCGGGCCGACGGCGCGCTGGAGTTTCTGGGCCGCCTGGATCACCAGGTCAAGATTCGGGGACAGCGCGTCGAGTTGGGGGAGATCGAGAGCGTGCTGCGCGCGGAGGCGGGCGTGCGCGACGCCGTGGTGCTGGCGCGCGAGGAGACGCCGGGGGACCTGCGGCTGGTGGCCTACGTGGTGGGCGACGAGCTTCCCAGTGGGAGTCGCTTGCGGGCGCGGTTACGCGCCCGGCTCCCGGAGTCCATGATCCCCGCCGCATTCGTCGCGCTGGCCGCGTGGCCGCTGACGGCGAACGGGAAACTCGATCGGCAGGCGTTGCCCGCGCCGAGCGGCGAGCGGACGGCGGCGGGCGCGTATGTGGCGCCGCGGACGGCGACGGAAGAATTGCTGTGCGGCATCTGGGCGCGCGTGCTGCGTGTCGCCCAGGTCGGGGTCGACGACAACTTCTTCGAACTCGGCGGCCATTCGCTGCTCGCGACGAAGGTCATGGCCCAGACGCGAAAGATCTTCGGCATCGAACTGCCGCTGCGTCGATTGTTCGATGTGCCCACGGTCACGGGACTTGCCGAGGCCGTCGAGACAGCGCGACGAACCGGCGCGCTCACGACGCAGCCGCCACTCGTTCGCGTCACGCCGCGCGACACACTGCCGTTGTCCTACGAGCAGCAGCAACTGTGGGTCATCGATCAACTGGAGCCGGGCAGCGCCGCCTATAACATGCCGATCGGTTCGCGACTGCATGGGAGGTTGGACGTAGATGCCTTGGAGCGGGCGCTGCGCGAGGTGACGCGGCGGCACGAGGCACTCCGGACGTATTTCGAGACGCAGGGCGGGCGCCCGGTACAGGTCGTCGAGCCGACGTGGCGCGGTCATCTCGTGCGCGTGAATCTCCAGCACCTCGACGCGAGCGCGCAGGAGCACGAGGTCCGCCGGCTGGCCACAGATGAAGCCGTCCTTCCTTTCGATCTCAGTCGCGGCCCGTTGCTGCGAACCCAGCTGCTGGTGCTGAGTGATTGCGAGCACGTTCTGTTGGTGACAATGCATCACATCATCAGTGATGGATGGTCGATGGGCGTCATGGTCCGCGAACTCGGGACGCTGTACGCGGCCTTTCAGGGCGGAGAGCCGTTGCCGCCACTCTCTGAATTGGATGTTCAGTACGCAGACTATGCGGCGTGGCAGCGGGCGTGGCTGCAGGGTGAGGTGGTCGAAGCGCAGTTGCGATATTGGAAGCGCCAGTTGGCCGACGTGGCGGTTTTGGAATTGCCGACCGATCGGCGCAGGCCATCGATCCAGACGTTCCGCGGTGACCGCTGTTCTATCGTCGTTCCGCCTGCCATAGCCGACGGTCTGCGCGCGTTGAGCCGGCGCGAATCCGTCACGGTGTTCATGACGCTGCTGGCGGCCTTTCAAGCCTTGTTGCAGCGCTACACCGGGGTGACCGACATCGCGATCGGAACGCCGATCGCCGGCCGCCAGCGGCCCGAACTCGACACGGTCGTTGGCTTGTTTCTCAACACCTTGGTGTTACGCACCAACCTGGCGGGAAACCTGAGCGTGCATGAACTGTTGCACCGGGTGCGGCAAACGACGCTGGAGGCCTATGCCAACCAGGACGTGACGTTCGAGCAGGTGATCGACGCAGTCCAGCCACAGCGCGACTTGAGCCGCAATCCGTTGTTCCAGGTCATGCTCATATACCAGTCTGGTGCGAACAGCGTCCTGTGCCTTCCGGGAATGACTGCGGACCCACTCGAAGCCGTCAACAAGACCGCCAAGCTCGATCTGACCGCGTTCGTCGTCGACGCCGACGAACTGTCGATCGCCCTCGAATACAACGTGGACCTGTTCGACTCCACCACGATCACCCGGATGTTGGGGCACTGGACCCGCGTGCTGGAGGAAATGGCACGTGATGCAGCGCAGCCAGTATGGGCGGTAGACCTACTGTCGCCTGAGGAGCGGCAGCAGGTGGTGGAAGTGTGGAACCGGACCGTGGTCACCGACACGCCCGATGCCTGTCTGCACGAGTTGTTCGAAGCGCAGGCCGCGATGGCACCCGACGCGGTGGCCGTGCTCGACGACGCCGGGCAGGTGAGCTATGGGAAGCTGGCTGGGCAGGCGACGCAGACCGCGCAGGTGCTGCGTACGCTCGCGCTCGGTCCGGGCGATTGCGTGGCGGTCTGCATGGAGCGGTCTACCACGACGGTGGCGGCGTTGCTCGGGATCCTGCAGTGCGGCGCCGCGTATGTGCCCGTGGAGCCATCGTTGCCCCGCGAGCGGATGGCGGCGATTCTGGCGACCGTGCGTGCGAAGTGTGTCGTTGCCGATCAGTCAACGGTTGGCCGGTTGGCGGCGCTGCCGGACGAGTTGCCCGATCTTGCGGCAGTGCTCGGAGTCGACGGATCGCGCGTCGTCCCGGAGGTCGTGGCCTGGCATCGAGTGGAAGCCGGCGGCCCTCGGGTGCCCCGGCGGAGTACGGCGGACGATCTGGCGTATGTGATTTTCACGTCGGGGTCGACGGGGGTGCCGAAAGGGGTGGGGGTGACGCACCGGGCGGCGGCGAACCTGATCGACTGGGGTGAACCGGACGTTTGCGGTGGGGCCGGCGGACCGCGTGCTGTGCGTGTCGTCGTTCGGTTTCGATCTGTCGGTGTACGACATCTTTGGGCTGCTGGCGGCGGGCGGGTCGGTGCGGGTCGTGTCGACGGAAGAGACGC
>DATIOT010000349.1:0-5268 GCA_035472875.1 Mycobacterium sp. | reverse complement strand
CACCGGCCTGCCCGGTGTGGTCGACGGTGGCACCATGGTGGTGATCCAGGGGCCGCGATTTTCCACCCGGGCAGAAAGCCGGTGGTTCGCCTCCGCCGGGTTCAGTCTGGTCAACATGACCGGCTATCCCGAGGCGGTGCTGGCTCGAGAACTCGAAATATGCTATGCGGCAATCGCTTTGGTGACCGATTTGGACGCCGGCGTCACGGCCGGCGAGGGTGTGAAGGCCGTGGATGTATTCGCCCAATTCGAAAAGAACATGGAACTGTTCAAGGAGCTGGTGCAGGCGGCGATCAGCCTGGTTGCCGTCGAACGCACGTGCACGCACTGCCTGCCGCACACCGGCGTCACGTTGCCGGTGGAGCTGCCGTGAGGGTGTTGCTGACCGGAGCGGCCGGTTTCATCGGTTCGCGGGTGGACGCGGCACTGCGGGCGGCGGGCCACGACGTGGTCGCCGTCGACGCGTTGCTGCCCGCCGCGCACGGCCCAAACTCGGTGTTACCACCGGCATGTCGAAAGGTCGACGTCCGCGATGCCGAGGCGCTGGCCCCGCTATTGGATGGCGTCGACCTGGTGTGTCACCAGGCCGCGATGGTGGGTGCCGGCGTGAACGCCGCCGACGCGCCCGCCTACGGCAGTCACAACGATTTCGCTACCACGGTGCTGCTGGCGCAGATGTTCGCCGCAGGGGTGCGCCGTCTGGTGCTGGCATCGTCGATGGTGGTGTACGGGCAGGGCCGGTATCGCTGCCCCGAACACGGACCAGTGGACCCGCTGCCGCGGCGGCGCGCCGACCTGGACGCCGGGATCTTCGAGCACCGCTGCCCGATCGGTGGTGAGGAGCTGCAGTGGCGGCTGGTCGACGAGGATGCTGCCCTGCGGCCGCGAAGCCTGTACGCGGCCAGCAAGACCGCGCAGGAGCACTACGCGCTGGCGTGGTCGGAGTCGACGGGCGGCTCGGTAGTGGCGTTGCGCTACCACAACGTCTACGGACCCGGGATGCCGCGCGACACCCCCTACTCCGGGGTGGCGGCGATCTTCCGTTCTGCGCTGGAAAAGGGTGAACCGCCAAAGGTTTTCGAGGACGGCGGTCAGATGCGTGACTTCGTCCACGTCGACGATGTGGCCGCCGCCAACCTCGCGGCCACAGTTGAGCGCGACGGCTTCACTGCGGTCAACGTCTGCTCGGGGCAGCCCATCTCGATCCTGGAGGTCGCCACCGCACTGTGCGATGCACACAGTGGCAAGAATGGCACCCTGTCGCCGGTCATCACCGGGCAGTATCGCAGCGGCGACGTGCGCCACATCGTCGCCGATCCCACCCGGGCCGCCGAAGTACTGGGTTTCCGTGCGGCCGTTGATCCGCGCGAGGGCCTGCGCGAATTCGCGTTCGCGCCGATGCGGTAGCTCGCGCTACGTCGAGTCTTGCGGCGGCCGGAAGATCTTGGGCTTCGGGACGGGTACCTGCCGCGTGGCGGAGTCGTCGCCGCGGAAGATCCGCGGCGCGCGCGCCGGCTGCGGCATCGCGGTGGTGGGTGATTCGGTGGCAGCTCCGGTCGGAATCCGGGTGGTCGCTTCAGCCGGCGGCGGGGCAGTGCCGCCCACCCGGACACGGGTCGTCGGCGCGGCCGACGGCGGCCGAGCACTCGGCCGAACAGCACGCTTGCGGGCGGCACGGCGCTTTTGGCGTCGCAGCCGTCGACCACTGAGGTGACCCGTGATGATCGCGGCGGCGAGGATGCACAGGGCTAGCCCACACAGCGCCACGTCGAAAGTGCTGGTGACCTGCTGGGCGAGATTGTTTCCGTAGACGGGGTTTGGCGCGGCGGCGTTAGGCGTTTCCTGGAACCGTGGAGCCAGCGCGACCCCTACCACCACGCGAGAAATGCTCAGCGTGGCTACAAGTCCGCACAGCGACGAGATCAGTCGCGCGGAGACGGCGTCGTTGCCCAGGTTGACCCGCAGCCAGATCGCGAGGACCGCGGTGGCCAGATCGAATGCCGCCAGCACCAAGCTGTCGTATCGCGAGTACGGGTAATTCAGGGTCACGGCGACGACGAGGTCGGTGATCCTCATCACCATCGACCCCAGACACCAGACGACGATGAGCAGCAAGCCATTTCGGGCCGCCGCCCGCCAGGCATTTTCGTCGGCCGCCGACCTGTTCCGGTCGCCGAACAGTGTCCGCGGCGCAAAAATCGCTGCCGCTGCCGCCCACGCCAGGTAACCCTCGAACCCGACCCCCGCCGTCGACGTGTTCTGCGCTATGCCGTGGAATGCGTCGATGTCGCGACCGACGGGAAGGCACCAGACGATGATCCCGGCAGCAAGCGTCGATGCCCCGAGCGCGACGGTCGCCAATCGGGAAGCCTTGGTGCTGCGAAGAAGCCACCTCGACGCGACGAGGACGGCAATCAACGCCACCACGCCGTACACCACCGCCGTCGCGATCACCGCGATGTTCTGCTTGCCGAAGTTCGACGAACCGCTCCCGCTGTGCAGCGCGTAGCTCACTCGCCAGTACAGGTTGTCACCAAAGCTCAGCACCGCAGCCAATATCGACGCGTAGCCGATGATCCGGGTAGACCTCAGCCACCCGCTGAATTTCTCGTCGTCTGCAGCCGCGCCGGCGAGCGTCGGTTGCGCGCTCAACAGTGAGCCGGCGATCCCCAGCCACGCGCCGGGACCGACACCACCCGGCACGTTCACGGTGCCGCCGTATCGGACCGTCTGGACCGCGTCGAACCCGACGAAGGCGAGCACCAGCAGCAGGTAGGGGGCGTTGAGCCAGAGACGAAGCCGGGCCGCCGCCGCGGGGTTGAACCGCGCGCCGGACGATCGCCAGGAACCTGCCACGGCGATCGAAATGAGGGACAGCAGTGTCACCGCGAACAGCACCGCTAGCAGGATCTTGTTGCTGCCGGGGATTGCGATACCGAAATACAGATTCCACGGCAGCAGCAGCGCAATGACAACCAAGGCCGCGGCGGTCAGGTCGTTGACGATGTTCCACCGCCGTGTCGGCTCGCCGGCCGCGCGCGGGGCCGCGGTCGCAGCCTGATTGCGGCCGCTGTCCGGAGGTGTCTGCTGCGTCTGGCCGCGGATGGGGCCGGTAGGCGCGTCGTCGCTGCTCTGACTCACGGTTCCCCCCGGGTATCGAGGACGGTTGCTGGCGGCGCAGCTTCGGTTGGCTGACAAGGGAACCCCCTGCCGAGCCGACTGCGTTGCTTACTTGGAAACATAATCTCCATTCGGACGACGCGGCAGTAGCTGGGATCAGAACGTGCGATTCCGCGGACATAGTTTCGCGGTCACCGTCCGGTGCTTTGGGGACCCGGTTACGCTGCGCTCATAGGCCGACGTTGTCGCCCGAATGACTGTACTGCCGACGGTATCGCAGTGTAATGATGCCGGGACATGCTGGTTGCGGGGTAGCCAGCCGAAGGAGAGTCTGGATGGACGTCGTTTTGGGGGTCGCGGTCACCGGCCCAGTTGCCCGCTTGGCGCTTGTCGGGTCGGGCGGACAGGGTGCTGACGTGATCGACCAATCCGTCGTCGACGTTGCTGACAACCCGATCGCGAAACTGACCGAGACCGTGGTCGGCACGAATCGGCTATTGGCAGACGAGAACCACCGGCTGACCGCCACCCGGCTGTGCTGGACGGATGATTTGAAAGCCGACCAGCTGCGGCGGGCGCTGGAAGATTCGGGCGTCATGAATGTCGCGGTGCTGTCGGAGTCGCAGGCGGTGACCGCCCTGATGCGCGCGGCAGGGCGGGCCGGCGGAGTACTGGTGGTTGACGACGAGACGGCGACGCTGTCGGTGGTGGGTTCGGCTGCCGGGCAAGAGGACGCGCCGCCTACCCTGCTGGCCAGCGCGCCTCTTGCGCGCGGCGACGCCACGACGACGTTCGATACGTTGATGGCCAGGCTCGGCGACCAGCCCAACGCCCCGCAAAACCTCTACCTGGTGGGCGCATCTTCTCATCTCACCAGCGTTGCCGACCAGCTTCGCGACGCCTCCACTATGCGGGTCGAGGTCGGCGACGATCCGACGTTTGCGCTGGCCCGGGGCACGGCGCTCGCCGCCGCGCCCGATGCGACCATGGCCGCGCCCCTGGCGGGCGGGCCATTTGCGACCATGGCCGCCCCGGCGCTGACGGGCGATGAGACCGCGATGGCGCCGCGGGGCGACGACACCGCGATGGCGCCGCGGGGAGATGACACCGCGTTCGCGCCCGCGTCTGAGCCGGCTGCCGAGGAACAGCAGCTGGCGTACTCGATGGCAGATGAGGGCGAGCCATTCGACGAGTTCGGGGACGAGAACGACGACGTCGACGATGTCGGAGCCGCGACCGGCCGGCTGCCGCTCAGCCGACGGTCATTAGTTCTCGGCAATGCTGTCATCGCGTTCGCAGTCATCGGATTCGCGTCGCTGGCTGTCGCAGTGGTGGTCGCGGTCCGGCCGACCGCCAGTCAGGAGCCTGTGGTGGGACACCAGAACGCCGCCCCGGGCAAGTTCATGCCGCTGCTGCCGACGCAACAGCAGGCTCCGGTGCCGCCGCCTCCGCCGGATGAGCCCAACGCGGGATTCCAGGGCGGCGTCATTCCGGACTCGAACGGCTATATTCCCCCGCAGTTGATGTCGCCCGGCGGGGGCGGTAGCCCGCCGGTTGCCCCGGTCAACCCGGCGCCGGTAGCACCGGTAGCACCGGGCGCGCCTGGCATTCCCGGTTTGATGCCCAACCCGAACGGGCCGATCCCGATTCCGATCATCATTCCGTTCCCGGTCTTGCGGCCGCCGTTCAACCCGCCGTTCAACCCGCCGTTCAGCCCGCCGACGATACCGACGACCCCGACAACACCGACGATTACCCCGTTCACGCCGCCGACGACACCGTCCACGCCGTCGACCAAGCCCCTCGTGCCGACGACACCGTCTACGCCGTCGACCAAGCCCCTCGTCCCGACGACTACGGTGCCGACGACCCAGGCCCCCACCCCGAAGACCACGGTGCCGACGACCGTCGCGCCGACCACGAAGGCGCCTACCCAGCAAACAGTGACTCCGCCGCCGACGCAGTCGCAGCAAACCGTCGCCCCCAAACCCGTCACTCCGACGCAGCCGCAGCAAACCGTCGCGCCCAAGCCCGTCACTCCGACGCAGCCGGTGAATCCCAAGCCGGTGACCCCGCAGATCCCGCAGCAACCCCGTGGCGGCGGTGGCGGCGGTGGCGGCGGGGGCGGCAACCACCAACACTGATTCG
>DATIOT010000348.1:0-2757 GCA_035472875.1 Mycobacterium sp. | reverse complement strand
GACCAGCACTACCGGGTTGATCGCCGGCGCGGCCAGCATGAACGTCAAAGCCGCCGCGCCCGTCGCTCCTCCTTCGCCGAACAATCGCCGCGCTACCGGGACCGAACCGCACTCACAACCCGGCAGCGCCGCCCCACCGATCCCGGCGGCCAACACCGCCACCGCGGGACGGCGCGGCAGCCAGCGCGCCAATCGCTCAGGTGACACGAACGCCGCAATCAACCCACTGACCACCACTCCCAGCGCCAAAAACGGAAGCGCCTGAACGAACACCCCACAGAACACCGTGCCGGCGGTCGACAACGCCGCACTACCGAAGACCGCATTCCGCAAGATCGTCGTCAAGAAGGCGCACGCCAACAGGATGAATACCAGCACTTCGGTCGACCCGACGCGCACTGCGCGCCCGAGCCTCAGCGTCGCCACCGTCCCATTATGTAGCCAGCGGTGGGCCGACACGTGGCCTCTGGCGGGTGAAAGTCGTAATGACAATCATTTTGGACAACGCTCAGCGGAAGCGTTCGTGGCACGCCCACCGGCCGCCGGATAGTAGCCGGGAATATCCGGGTATTTCGGACCGCGCAGATGTCAGCGCCCTGCCAGCACACCGATCTAAATCCAAGTAGTAAGCGAGACATCCCGTTTCATGAAGCCCGCGCCAGATGTGGGCAGTGGCGGGCCGGCCGCGGGCGTCCTCGCGGAACTTCTTCGGCGCCGTTGGAGCGGGTCGGCCGAGGCGACTTTTACGAACATGCCTGAGAGAAATCAGCCGTTCCGCAACATCGTGTCGCGTGCTACAGTCCCGCACAGTAATGGAAATCGTTTTCAACAAGGGCCTGGGAGAGGTCTGATGAAAGGTCAACGGGGTCGGCGCAACGCGGCGATATGGGCAGCGGTGGGCACGGCCGCGGTACTGCTGGGCGCGGTTGCGTGTAGCAGCCACAACCCACCGCAATCCGGACCCAATGGCACAACCGGAGCCGTCCCCAAACTCGCGGTTGTCGCGACGATCAACGCGTGGGGCAGCATCGCCTCACAGCTCGGCGGTGACCGGGTGCAGGAGACCAGCATCATCACCAACCCCGACACCGACCCGCACAGCTATGAGCCATCGGCCGCTGATGCCCGCAAGGTTGCCGACGCGAAGGTCGTGGTCGAAAACGGCATCGGCTACGACGCCTGGGCCGACAAAATGCTTGCGTCCGACCCGAATCCGCAGCTCATAGTGGTCAATGTCGGCGACACCGTCGGAGTTGCCGAGGGGGGCAACCCGCATCAGTGGTATTCGCCCGACTCGGTCACCAAGGTGGCCAACGCAATCACCGCCGCCTACAAGAAGGCGGACCCGAATGACTCGGGATATTTCGATCAGCAGAACCAGCAGTTCCTCAACGAGGACCTGTCCAACTACCACAGCTTGATCGCCAGTATCAAAGCCAAGTACGCCGGGACGCCAGTCGGTGCGAGTGAATCGATCTTCTCCCCGCTCTCGGATGCGTTGGGGCTGAAACTGATCACGCCGCCGGAACTCCTCAAGGCGATCAGTGAGGGCACCGATCCGTCGCCGGCGGACAAGGCGACTATCGACCAGCAGATCGCCACGAAGGCGATCAAGGTGTACGTGTTGAACAGCCAAAACAGCAACCCAGATGTGCAGGCCCAGGTCGACGCGGCCAAGAAACAGGGCATTGGAGTCACTACCGTGACGGAGACACTGTCGCCGGCGAACGCGTCGTTTCAAGATTGGCAATCCACCCAGCTGTCTGGCCTAGCCGACGCTCTGCACGCCGCGACAGGAAAGTAGATGACCAGGACCGTCCCCAGCCACAGCCAGCAGGCCGCCCAAGCCCCGGTTGCCGACGGGGTCGCGGTCCGGATGCGCGGCGCCTCGACCGTGGTAGGCGGGACGACCGTGTGGTCGAATATGTCCCTCGACGTCGCCGCCGGGGAATTCGTCGCGGTGCTCGGACCTAACGGCTGCGGAAAGTCGACGCTGCTGAAGGTGCTGCTGGGGCTGACACCGTCGCACGGCATGGTTGAGGTGCTAGGCGCGCGCCCCGGGCGGCGCACCAACCGGATCGGCTATCTGCCGCAACGGCGCGCGTTCGACGCCAGCGTTCGCATCCGCGGCATCGACGTCGTGTCCCTGGGATTGGACGGCGCCCGCTGGGGAACGCCCGTACCGTGGCTGAACCGGCTGCTGGCCCCGCGACGGTTCGCGGAACGGCGACGACGGCTCGACCACGTGATCGAGGTGGTCGGCGCCGCCGACTATGCCCGGCGCCCGATCGGCCGCTGCTCCGGTGGTGAACAGCAGCGGCTGCTGATCGCGCAGGCCCTGATTCGCCGGCCGGAACTGCTGTTGCTCGACGAGCCGCTCGACAGCCTCGACGTGCCCAGCCAGGCCGGGATCAGCGCCCTGGTGAGCGACATCTGCCGCCGGGAACGCGTCGCGGTGGTCATGGTGGCCCACGACGTGAACCCGATCCTGCCCTACCTGGATCGCGTCATCTACATCGCCCGCGGGTCGGCCGTGATCGGAACGCCCGAGGAGGTGATCACCGCCGATAAGCTCAACGCGCTCTACGGCATCCCGATCGAAGTGCTCCGTGACCGGGCCGGGCATCTGTTCGTCGTCGGCCAACCCGACGATCCTCCCCCGCACACCGCTGGAGCGCGTGGATGAATCCGCGGCTGACCTGGAATCTAATCACCGATGTGCAGCAGGTGTGGGCCTACCCGTTCATGGTCACCGCG
>DATIOT010000347.1:0-3770 GCA_035472875.1 Mycobacterium sp. | reverse complement strand
GTTTCGCCGCCCGGTGTCCACGCCAGCTCAAAGCTGCGCCCGCCGATCGTCATTTCATGGAGGCGGTCGAATGTCGTGGTTGGCTCGGGGAACGAGAAATCAATCGTTTCGGGATCAATGGTCTTGAAATGCTCGAGGATGGCATCGGAGAACTTCTGAAAGGCAAACGACGTCTTGGGCACGCGGTAGCCCATCAGCAGACTGTTGTCGTCCCGCCAGTACCGGTAGTTGCGGTGCATCACGATTTCGGTCTGAGGGCCGATATCGTCATCGCACAGCGAGTTCACCCCGCCCCAATGGTCGGCGTGCCCCTGGGTGATGAGGATGGCCCGCGTCGGGCCTGCTGCGTCGGCAAAAGCCTTGCGGTGCAACGGGCCTTCGAATACAAGCCCGGTGTTGACGATGACCCGCCCGTCGTCGGTGGCTACCGCGTAGGCGTTGGAAACGCCGGGCGACATCCAGATGTGATCGCCCAGGGGTATCGCAGGTGTGTCGGTTGCCGCCGCGAGGTCGGCGGCTCCGGGACGCTCCCGATGGATCCCAGCCATCACCACGCCCCTTTCGACGGCGCCGCAAGTTCTCTAGAACTGAGAGGTGATCCTCTACAGTTATAGAGGTAAAGTCAATATCCTTCCAGGCAGGCTCGGCAGGAAAGGGTTGTTCATGGGACTGCGCGGTCTGGCCGAAAGGGTCGCGGTCGTGGTCGGCGGCGCCACCGGCATCGGCGCGGCGACGGCCGCTCGGCTTGGCGAGGAAGGCTGCCGCGTCGTCATCGGTGATATCGCTGGCGACGCCGCCCAGCAGACGGCCGCGCGCATCGTCGCAGCGGGCGGCACCGCGGGGCACGTTGCTTTCGACCTTGCAGATCCTGCGTCGGTCGCCAACCTGATCGACACCGCCGCAACGACTTACGACGGAGTAGACCTGTTGTTCAATGTCGGCGCCGACATGAGCACGATCCGAGCCGACAGCGATGTGGTCGATATCGACTTGGGCGTGTGGGATCGCGTGATGGCGGTTAGTCTGCGCGGGTACGTGGCCGCCATGAAATACGCCATCCCGAGAATGCTGAGCCGCGGCGGCGGGGCGATCGTCAACATGTCGTCGGCAGCGGCGTTCCAGGGCGAGCCCGCGCGACCGGCCTATGCCACCGCGAAAGCTGGCATCGGCGCGCTCACCCGCCATGTCGCGTCGAGATGGGGAAAGGAAGGCATCCGGTGTAATGCGGTGGCGCCGGGGTTCACTGCGACCGAGGCCATCCGCTCCGCTCCGCAATGGCCGGAGCTGCAGGCTGCCGCGCTGAAACGCATCCGTGGAACTCGCGTCGGCGATCCCGACGACATCGCTGCACTGGTCGCCTTCCTGCTCTCCGAGGAAGGTGCCTGGATCAATGGTCAGGTCGTCAACATCGACGGTGGCACCGTCCTCCGCTGACTCATGGCCGCCACCACCGCACCTCGGAAACGCAACGGCGACGAACGTCGGCGCGAACTGTGCGACGCGGCGATTCAAGTGCTGGCCGAGCACGGATCCCGTGGACTGACCCACGGGCAGGTCGACCGGTGCGCAGAAGTCCCCGAAGGCACCACGTCGTACTACTACCGCACTAGAGCGGCCTTGTTGCGAGGCGTCGGCAGGCGCATCGCTGAAATCGATGTCGCCAACCTGCAGTCGGTGATCGACGAGCCGCTCGACCCACTCTCGCCGTTCGCGCACCTGGCAGAGCTCACCATGATGCAGGCCGACGGACCCGGGCTGGTGCTGAACAGGGCGCGGCATGAATTGCTGCTGGGAGCTGTGCGTGACCCCGATCTCGCCGAGACGTCGCAAGCTTTCGTCGCTCGGCTTAATGCCATGGCCCACGAGGCCATCGCCCACCTGCAGCCGGGCACCGACGATCCCGCCCTGCTCGACGCACAGACCACGGCTGTGACCACCTTCATCGCGGGCGTGTTCACCCGGCTTGTCGGCGAAGACCGCACAATCAACAACGCCGAGCAACTCACCCGCCTATTGCAGGCGGTCGCTACGGCGGTGTCGCTGGAGCGCGCTGACGCCGGTTCGTAGGCGCGACGGCACGCTAGTGACGCTGTGCTTCGACTAGCAACGGACTAGCCACCGGCGGATGCGACCATCGGCTCATCGGCTGCAAGCTCTATGCATCAGGAACACGCCGCATCGGGTCGGAGAGACGGGAGTCTTTCTTAATGGGTCACGACGTCATTGTGGTCACCGGAGCCTCGAGCGGGTTCGGCCGGCTGAGCGCTGAGGCGCTGGCGCTCGCGGGCCACACGGTCTAGCGTCGATGCGTGACACCACCGGCCGCAACGCATCTCAGGTCGAAGCGGTCGGCTACTTCGCCGAAGCGCGGGGGGACTCGAACGGCTCGGCTGAGGTTGCCGCGCTGGAATCGTTGCTAGACGAGGAGGTAAAAGCAGCTCTCATGACACTGCCGGAGGAGTCGCGGATAGCAGTCTACTACGCAGACGTGGAAGGCTTGTCGTACAAGGAGATTGCCAACATCACGAAGGTCTGTGCCGGCACAGTGACGTCGCGCCTGTATCGAGGGCGTCACCGGCTGCGGGCCGACCTGACCATGGTGGCGAACCAACGCCGTTTAGTGCACAGCTGAGCAAGGTGCGAGCCAGGCATTGATTACATTGCAGCACTGACATCTTCAGCAGACGTCGTGCGAAATCTGTCCCGGTAGGCCTTCGGAGTGATGCCGAGGTGGTTCAGAAATACTCGTCTGAGCGTTTCCGTGCTACCGAAACCCGCCAGGCGCGCGGCCTCGGCGACGGTGCGGCCGGCGTCGAGTGCTGCGCGCGCGAAATCGATTCGGACCAACTCGACGTAGTGTGCCGGGGTGGTTCCCAGTTCGGACTGAAACAGCCGCGTCAGCTGGCGGGCACTCAGCGATGCCCGGGCCGCAAGCTTTCTCACACTGTGGTCGGTGCCAGGGTCCGCGGTGATTGCATCGGTGACCGCCCTCAGCGGAGAATCCGGTGGTGGGTCCGCCTCGACCAGGACAGAGAACTGCGATTGTCCGCCGGCGCGTTTGAGGTACACCACCAACGACCGTGCCACTTCGCGGACCAACTCGGGGCCGTAATCCATTTCGACCATCGCCAAAGCGAGGTCGATGCCCGACGACACACCCGCGGAGGTAAACACATCGCCGTCGCGGATAAAGATCGCGTCCGGTTCGACGCACACATCGGGAAAGGCTCGGGCGAGGCGTCCGGTATGGCGCCAATGTGTGGTGGCGCGCCGGCCAGTAAGCAGCCCTGCCTGCGCCAGGATGAACGAACCCGTACACACGGACGCCAAACGTCGGGTCCGGGCCGGCACGGTTTTGAGCGCCTCGACGAGGGCGGGGTCGATCGGGCGTCCGACCAGATTGTCACCGCCGGCGACCACGACCGTATCGGCGGATTCGAATGACGAGATTCGCCCGTCTACCGGGAACCGCGTTCCTATTGATGTCGTCACATCGCGCCCATCGACCGATGCGATCTGCAGCGAATAATTCGCGCCGAACCGGTTGGCTTCGGCGAAGACCTCAGCGGGTCCCGCCGCGTCCAGCAGCTTTACGCCGTCGAAGACGACGATCACCACGACGCGGGGAGTTACTTTGCCGTCGGCCACCTGACTATCGTGTCGCGTCAGCCGTCTTCGTCACAAGGCAAACCATGTCGCTTTTTGTGGGATTGATGGCTCGAACAGCCACGGTCGGATGGCCCACGCGGCCGCACACTGACTATCCAGAG
>DATIOT010000346.1:0-11233 GCA_035472875.1 Mycobacterium sp. | reverse complement strand
CTGGCTCGCGATCCCGACAAGATCCTGACCGAGGTCGAGGAGTTTCTCACCGGCAGCCATGCCGCGCCATCTCTGTCACGTCGCGCTCTGCGCACCGTGTTGTTCACCGACATGGTCGCCTCCACGCGACACGCGGCGGCGACCGGCGATGAGCGGTGGCGTGCGGTGTTGCACCGGTTCGATGAGATCACCGCGGAGCTCACGCACCGATTCGGCGGCACGGTGGTGGAGAGCACGGGCGACGGCCACCTCATCACGTTTGACGGCCCGACGCAGGCCATCCGCTGCGCCGAGGCTTTGCGCGCTGACGCCGAGACATTGGGTATCGAGATCCGCGCTAGCGTTCACACCGGCGAGTGCGAACTGCGGGACAACGGCATCGGCGGGATCGCCGTACACATCGCGGCGCGCATCCTCGGCCAGGCCGGCGCCGGGGAAATCCTGGTCTCCCGCACAGTGCGTGACCTGGTCGTCGGCTCGGGCACGGGCTTCGAGGACCGCGGCAGCGTCGAGTTGCGCGGGGTACCCGGCATCTGGCAACTCCTGGCGGTCGATCGCCACGGCCCGCGGGCGGGATCGGAGGAAGCGGAATTGGTGTCAACTCCCACTCCCGGCCCTCGGACCGCGATGCGCCGCTCGGACCGCGCCGTTGCCGCGATGGCCAGGCGCACGCCGTGGATCCTGCGCGGGGTGGCCCGCCTCGCCCCGACCACCGGTCGCAGATGAGCAGAGATGCGTTGAGCCCCGGCGGCCTAGTCGGGTTTGGCCGCCGCCGATCCGACGGCGTCGCTGAGCGAGGCGAACCCGCCGTCGTGCAGCCGGCGGGCAATGCCGTCGTGAATGTGCTTGGGCCACAAGCCCCCGCCGTAAATGAAGCCGGTATAACCCTGCAGCAGCGATGCGCCCGCCGTAATGCGGTCCCACGCGTCGTCGGCGGTCTCGACGCCCCCCACGCTGATCAGCGCCAACCGATCGCCGACCCGGCCATAGAGGCGGCGCAGCACCTCGATAGCTCGGCGCGCTACCGGCGGCCCCGAAATGCCGCCGGCGCCCAGCTTGTCGACCCCCGGTGTGAGCAGGCCGTGGCGTGACACCGTGGTGTTGGTGGCCACGATGCCGGCCAGGCCGAGTTCGACGGCCAGGTCGGCGATGTCGTCGATGTCGGAGTCGGAGATGTCTGGCGCGATCTTCACCAGCACCGGCGTCCCCGACGCCTCAGCGAGGACCGCCGACAGGATGGGCCGTAGCGACTCGACCGCCTGCAGATCGCGCAGGCCCGGCGTGTTCGGCGAACTGACGTTGACCACCAGATACGAGGCCAGCGGGCTGACCAGCCGGGCGCTGGCCCGATAGTCGTCGACGGCATGGGCGGCCGAGGTTGCCTTGGTCTTGCCGATGTTCACCCCGATGGGCACGTCGGGTCGGTGGCGGGCCAGCCGGATCGCCAGCGCCCCGGCGCCGTCGTTGTTGAATCCCATCCGGTTCAGCAGGGCCCGGTCGGCGGACAGGCGGAACATGCGGGGGGACGGGTTGCCGGGCTGCGGGTGCGCGGTGACGGTCCCCACTTCGGCATACCCGAAACCCATCGCACCCCAGGTCAGCAGCCCCACGCCGTCCTTGTCGAAGCCAGCGGCCAGCCCGAGTGGTCCGGGGAAGCGCACCCCGAACACCGTGCTGGCCAGTACCGGATCAGTCGGGCCCAGCAGCCGGTGCAGCAACCGCCGCAGCAACGCGACTGCGGTGACGCCGCGCAGAACGGCAAAAACCAGCGTGTGGATGCGCTCGGGCGGGACCAAGAAAAGCAGCCGGCGCACAAGGCCGTACACCCGATGACCCCTTTGGCGCGGGCCGCCCACCGTCACAGTTCCGGCTGGTCGGGCCACCGCCCAGTGGAGCCCGCACCGTCCAGGCGAGATTTCTTGCGGCGCAACAACACCCGCCTGCTGCCATCGGTATAAAGCCGCACCCGCGTCAGCTCCCAGCCGCGATATTCGGCCTCGATGGACAGCCGGGTGGACGCGCTGAGCCTGGTCACTTCCGGCGGCAGGCGCAACGGCACCCACTCGTATTCGTCAGACATCTCAGTGTCCCAGCCCGCGGGCAGCCGGCTCCGCCGCGGCGCGGTCAACGGATACCCGCCGCATGCTCGATGACCTGGACTCCCGCACCGGACCCCGACACCACGTACAAGGTATCCGACGTTTCGTCAAAGGCCAGCGAGTTGGGTTGCTGCACGGTTGGGTAACGTACCTTTTCGACGGGAATTCCAGTTGACAGATCGTAACCAATAACCATATTCGAAGCGGTTTGGGATACCCAGGCCAACTCGTTGGAGCCGGCCAAGCCGTATGGCGCCTGCCGAACCGGGTAGGCCTGGCGCAAGATCAGCGGGTCGACGCCGTACACCAGCAGTTCACCGCCGCGGGTGTCGGCGACCAGGACCCGGCCCAGCGGATCGGCGGCCAGGGTCGTCGCGCCCTCGCCCGCCCGCAACGCCTGCTCGGCACGACCATCGGCGCCGATCGTCGTCACCGAGGTCTGTCCTCGATCCAGAACCACGACTGTATTTCCTTGTGTTACAAGGAAATCGACGCGCGCGAAGATCTTCTTTCGGCTGCCTACAGTCGCGGTGCCATCGCTGCGCGGGTTCTGGGAGGCAAGGATGTAGACGGCGCCGTCGGCGCTGCCCAAGACCAGCTTGCCGTCGGCGCGGCGCGCGATCGCAGTGAATTCGGCCTGCTGGGACCCGGCGACATTCACCTGTGCCGAGTGGCCAGTGAGCAGATCGACCACGAAGTAGCCGCCGCGGACAGCCAAGTAGGCCGTGCCACGGCCGTCGCCGGTCAACGCGGTCGCTGGCCCCGGCAGGACGATGACACGCGGCGCGACCTGCGCTGCACCGAACACGGTGATGCTGGCCGGCGCCGCCGAGTCGGCGCCGGCGGCCAGCACGGCCAACTGGCGAGTGCTGCTGTCGAAAATCGCTGCCTGAGCGTGGCCGCCCATCGGTCGCACCGCACCAGCCGGATTCGTCGACACCGGCGGCGACTCTGCTGCCTGCGCGGGCTCGATCGTGGGCGGGTTCGGCGACGAGAACGTATCGAGCGGATTAGATGAACAGCCGGCGACCAGCGCCAGCAAAAGGAGCAGACCAACAAAATAGCGTTGACCTGCTAGTTTCTTACTTCTATCCCATGACAGCAACAATTTACCTTGAATCTGCGAACATGCAATTCAAATTTTAAGGAACGGTTTCGCATCCAATATGGCCATGTTGCCTACACCCAGTCGCACTGGAGAGGTATCGTCGCGATATGACCGTCATCGCTGACCGGCATACCGCAGACAACGAGTTTGCTGTCGAAGACATGTCGACAGGCATTTTTGCCAGCGGGTACGGACAAGTCGGTGATGGACGCAGCTTTTCCTTCCACATTGAGCACCGGTCGCTCGTCGTCGAAGTTTACCGGCCGCGTCTGTCTGGGCCAGTTCCGCAGGCTGAAGACGTGGTCGCGAAGGCGGTCCGCAGCCTGTTCGACATCGACGTCACCGACGAGCGCAGCCTGACTGCGGCAGTGCGCGACTCGGTGGCGCACGCGGTACCGGTCTCGCGTTAGTCGCGTCCCGTAACGGCCGCCCGCACCAGGTACGGTCGTCGTCGTGACCGCGGTTCCGGCGATGTCTTGGTGGCAGGTCATCGTTTTGGCTGTGGTGCAGGGTTTGACCGAGTTCCTTCCGGTGTCATCATCGGGACACCTGGCGATCGTGTCGCGGATCTTCTTCGCCTGCGACGCGGGCGCCTCGTTCACCGCGGTCAGCCAGTTGGGCACCGAGGCTGCCGTCCTGGTGTACTTCGCGCGCGACATCGTGCGCATCCTCAAAGCCTGGTTCAGAGGCCTCCGCGTCAAGTCGCACCGCAACGCCGACTATCGGCTGGGCTGGTACGTCATCATCGGCACCATCCCGATCTGCATCCTGGGGCTGTTCTTCAAAGACGAGATCCGGTCCGGCGTCCGCAACTTGTGGGTGGTTGCGACGGCGCTGGTGGCGTTCTCGGCCGTAATCGCGCTGGCCGAATTCCTCGGCCGGCAGAGCCGTCATATCAAAGAGCTGAACTGGCGCGATGCCCTGGTGGTGGGCGTCGCCCAAACCCTGGCGCTGATCCCCGGCGTGTCGCGGTCCGGATCGACCATCAGCGCCGGGCTGTTCTTGGGACTCGACCGTGAACTGGCCGCCCGATTCGGCTTCCTGCTGGCCATTCCCGCGGTGTTCGCCTCGGGGTTGTTCTCGATACCCGACGCCTTCCACCCGGTTACCTCCGGGATGAGTGCCACCGGATCGCAGCTAGTGGCGGCCACCCTGATCGCGTTCGTCGTCGGCCTGGCCGCAGTGGCCTGGCTGCTGCGATTTCTGGTACGGCACAGCATGTACTGGTTCGTGGGCTATCGGGTGGTCGTCGGCGTCGCCGTGCTGATCCTGCTGGGAAATGGGACGGTAGCCGCGACATGACCGTCATCCTTTTACGCCACGGCCGTTCGACTTCGAATACCGCCGGCATTCTGGCCGGTCGTTCCGAGGGCGTCGACCTCGACGACAAGGGCCGCGAGCAAGCCGCCGGGCTGATCGATCGGATCGGTGACCTGCCGATCCGGGCGGTGGTGACTTCGCCGCTGCTGCGGTGCCGACGCACTGTCGAACCGCTTGCCGAATCGCTGTGCCTCGAGCCGCTCATCGACGAGCGGATCGCCGAAGTGGACTACGGGGAATGGACGGGCCGCAAAATCGGCGAGCTGGTGAGCGAGGCGTTGTGGAAGGTGGTTCAGGCCCATCCCAGCGCGGCGGTGTTCCCGGGCGGTGAGGGTTTGGCGCAGGTGCAGGTGCGAGCGGTGGCCGCCGTCCGCGAACACGACCGGCGCCTGGCCGATGAGCACGGCGGCGACGCGCTCTGGGTGGCCTGTACCCACGGTGACGTCATCAAGGCCGTCGTCGCTGACGCCTACGGCATCCATCTGGACGGCTTCCAGCGCATCACCGCCGACCCGGGGTCGGTGAGTGTGATCCGGTACACCCAGCTGCGGCCGTTCGTCTTGCATGTCAACCACACCGGCGCGGGGCTGTCGGCCGCGTTGCGGGCCGGGCCCCCGCCCAAGGATGAGTCGACAGATGAGACTCAAGGTGAGTCCAAAGAAGAGTCGCAAGAAAAGCCAGCCGGGGTGGTGCCGTCCAGTGACGCGGTGGTCGGAGGCTCCACCGACTAATCCGGCTGTGGCGGGGCAATCGGATCGCACAGCGAGGGCAACTGCCGGTATTTTGGAGGTGCCATGGCCCGCGCAATTCATGTCTTCCGCACACCCGACCGCTTCGTGGCCGGGACCGTTGGCCAGCCCGGAAAGCGCACCTTCTACATCCAAGCGGTGCACGATTCCCGCGTGGTGTCGGTGGTGTTGGAGAAGCAACAGGTCGCGGTGCTTGCGGAGCGCATCGGTGCACTGCTGCTCGAGGTGAATCGCCGGTTCGGCACACCGGTCCCTCCCGAGCCGGCGGAGATCGACGACCTCAACCCTTTGATTACGCCCGTCGATGCGGAGTTTCGGGTCGGGACCATGGGTCTGGGCTGGGACTCGGAGGCGCAGACCGTGGTCGTCGAATTGCTGGCCGTCACCGATGCCGAGTTCGACGCCTCGGTGGTGCTTGACGACACCGAGGAGGGTCCCGACGCGGTGCGGGTGTTCTTGACGCCGGAGTCGGCACGGCAGTTCGCCACCCGCTCCAACCGCGTTATCTCGGCGGGACGTCCGCCGTGCCCGCTGTGCGACGAACCGTTGGACCCTGACGGCCACATCTGCGCGCGCACCAACGGCTACAAGCGCAGTGCGCTGCTCGGGCCTGACGATGAACCCGAGGAATGACGAGCGTGAGGTGTTGCGGGACGGCGAGCTGACAGTCCTCGGACGCATCCGCTCAGCCAGTAACGCCACCTTTCTGTGCGAGTCGACGCTCGGCGCGTCAAGCGTGCACTGCGTCTACAAGCCGATCGCCGGTGAGCAGCCGCTCTGGGATTTCCCCGACGGGACGCTCGCCGGCCGCGAACTCGCAGCGTATCTGGTATCGACGCACTTGGGTTGGAACATCGTGCCCTACACGATCATTCGTCACGGACCGGCAGGTCCGGGCATGTTGCAGCTGTGGGTGCAGCAGCCCGGCGACGCAGTAGACTCGGCTCCCGCGCCCTGGCCCGACCTGGTCGACCTGTTTCCCGCCGACAAACGTGAGCCGGGTTATCTGCCGGTGCTGCGGGCCTACGACTACGCCGGCGACGAGGTCATCCTGATGCACGCCGACGACATTCGGTTGTGGCGGATGGCGGTGTTCGACGTGCTGATCAACAACGCCGATCGCAAGGGCGGCCACGTTCTGCGCGACCTCGACGGCCACATCTACGGGGTCGACCATGGGGTGTGCCTGCACGTCGAGAACAAACTGCGCACCGTGTTGTGGGGCTGGGCAGGCAAGCCGGTCGACGACCGAACCCTGAAGGCCGTTGCCGGGCTTGCGGACGCGCTGAGCGGCCCGCTTGCCGATGCGTTGGCCGGGCAGATCACCCGCGCAGAAATCGCAGCGCTGCGCCGGCGTGCGTGCACGCTCCTGGACAACCCGGTGATGCCCGGACCGAACCGGCATCGCGCCATACCCTGGCCGGCTTTTTAGGGCCGGCTTTGCCGTCGGCAATACTGAAGCGGTGAGCCCGGCCGCGGAGGACCTGTCAGACGTGACAGACGCCGCACTGGCTGCCGATCTCGCCGCGGACGCGGGGGAGTTGTTGCTGAAAGTGCGCGAGGAGATCGGTTTCGGTCATCCATGGGCGCTCGGCGACGCAGGCGACAGCCTGGCAAACGCCCTAATCCTGCGGCGGCTGCGGGCCGAGCGGCCGGATGATGCGGTGCTCAGTGAGGAAGCTCACGATGATCTGGCCCGACTGAGGCACGACCGGGTGTGGATCATCGACCCGCTAGACGGCACCCGCGAGTTCTCCACACCGGGGCGCGATGACTGGGCGGTACATATCGCGCTGTGGCAGCGCCCCACCGACGGCCAACGCGAAATCACCGACGCAGCAGTGGCTTTGCCGGCTCGCGGGAACATTGTGTACCGCAGCGACACCGTGACCGACGGCGCCGCGCGCACCGGCGTTCCTCATACGTTCCGGATTGCCGTCAGCGCCACCCGGCCACCCCCCGTACTGCACCGCATGCGCCAGACACTGGCCATCCAACCCGTGGCGATCGGCTCGGCGGGCGCCAAAGCGATGGCACTGATCGACGGCGACGTCGACGCCTATGTGCATGCAGGCGGCCAATGGGAATGGGATTCGGCAGCGCCGGCCGGGGTCGTGATGGCCGCCGGCATGCACGCCTCGCGACTGGACGGCTCGCCGTTGCGCTACAACCAACTCGACCCGTACCTGCCCGACTTCGTGATGTGTCGCGCCGAGGTGGCGCCGATCCTGCTCGGCGCCATCGGCGACGCGTGGCGCTAACGGTCCGTGCGCATTAGCGGCCGAATCGACGGCGCCAGTCTTTCGCTGACATCAACCTGATCATCGCTGCTACGAAGTTGCCCTTCTTGCGGCTGTAGGGGTACCAGAGCAGCTCCTTTTTCATAGCAACTCGGTCGGCGACGATGGCTTTCTGGCGGCAGTACTTGCGGATGCCGTCGGCGCCTCCGGAGCGGGAACCGAGACCTGATTCCTTCCATCCGGCCATGGGTACCCCGAACTGCAGCAGGCCGGTGATGACGCTGTTGATGTTCACCGTCCCGGTATTCATTTGTCGGGCAATGGCATTCGCCTTGTCTTTATCCTGCGTCCACACGCTGCCGGCCAATCCCAACCGCGAGTCGTTGGCCTTCTCGATCGCCTCCGCAACATCGCGCACCTTCATCACCGGCAAGGTCGGGCCGAAGGTCTCCTCGCGCATGCAGTCCATGTCGTGGTCGACGTCGACCAGCACCGTCGGCTCATAGAACAGCCCGCCACTGCTGGGATCGCTCGACTTGCCGCCGACAAGCACCCTCGCGCCCTTGCTGACCGCGTCGTCGACATGCCGGGACACGATGGCAAGTTGCTGCTCGGTGGTCATCGACCCAACCTCGCAGGAATAGTCATGCCCGGCATCCATGCCCTGACGCAGCTGAGATGTCTTGGCCACCAACTTGTTCACGAACTCGTCGTAGACCGGCGCCTCGACATAGATTCGCTCGACCGATATGCAGACTTGGCCGGTGTAAACGAACCCGCCCCATACCGCGCCGTCGACGGCCCGGTCGATGTCGGCGTCCGCGCACACGATCGTCGCATCCTTGCCCCCGAGCTCCAGGCTGCACGGGATCAACCGTTGCGCGGCCGCGACGCCGATTCGGCGCCCGGTATTGAGCGAGCCGGTGAACATCACGTAATCCACCGTATTGACCAGCGCTGCACCGGTTTCACCGAAACCAAACACCGCATCGAGGACGTGCGGCGCACCGATCTGCTTCCAGCCCTCGACCGCAACCTGCCACGCGAGTGGGGTGAACTCCGAGGGCTTGGACAGCACAGCGCAACCGGCCATCAACGCCGCGGGAATGTCGAGCAACGGCACCGATAATGGACCGTTCCACGGCGTGATGACCCCTACGAGCGGATAGGGCTCGTAGGTGATGGTCAGTTTTTTGGCCGCGTTGGCGGCACCCCACGGGCGCGCGGGCTGGTCGGCGAGGAATTCGGCGGCCGTATCGATCCAGTAGTTGATGATTTGCAGGGCGGCGATCTCCACGCCCGTATCGCCCCAGGACTTGCCCGTTTCGAGTTGTAGCGGCGTCAACAACTCGCCGCGGTGGTCGAGCATCCAGTCCCGCCACTTACCCAGCCACCGTGCGCGGCCAGCGACGCCCATTTGCTGCCACGCCCGGCTGCGCCGCCCGCAGCCGGGCCGCCACGGTCTCAACCTCATCGGCCGTCGCCACCGGGACGCTGCCGACGACTTCTGCGGTAGCCGGGCATTTGACCACCACTTCCCGGCGGGCATCCGTGCCAGCCGATGCCGTTCGATCTGTTGTATTTGTCGACATTGCAATCACCTCAGCGGCCGGCGCTAATCCGATTTGCTCGGTACGGGGCACAGCCAACCACAAATCTCGCGGTGCCGGTGCGGTTTTCGACGCGCGCAGCACCCGGGCCGTCGCGGCCCGCATCTGCACCGGGCTATGGCGGAATTGCCCGCCTTGCCCCGTCGCCGCTGCGCGGCTGGGGGTGCCCCCACCTCAGCCCGTCCCCCTCGCGGCTCCGCCGCTGGGCGGTTCCCCCAGCGCGGGCCGCATCGTCGGCGGGCTTAAAGTCGAGGCATGCAGTCGTGGCCTCCCGCACAGCTTCCGGTGTTGCCGGGACGCGGCCCGGAGCTACGGCTATTCGACACCTCTGACCGGCAGGTGCGTCCGGTGGCAGCCGGCTCGACCGCCAGCATGTACGTCTGCGGGATCACGCCCTACGACGCCACCCATCTGGGCCACGCGGCCACCTATCTGGCGTTCGACCTGGTTCATCGTCTGTGGCTGGACCTGGGTCATGACGTGCATTACGTGCAAAACGTCACCGACATCGACGACCCGTTATTCGAGCGAGCCGATCGCGACGGTATCGATTGGCGTGACCTCGGCGAGCGCGAGGTCGCCCTTTTCCGCGAGGACATGGCGGCGCTGCGAATTCTGCCGCCACGCGAATATGTCGGTGCGACCGAAGCGATTCCCGAAGTGGTCGAACTCGTCGAGAAAATGCTCGCCTCCGGGGCAGCGTATGTCGTCGACGACGAGTACCCGGACGTGTACTACCGGGCGGACGCCACCCTGCAGTTCGGCTACGAGTCCGGCTATGACCGGGACACCATGCTTCGGCTGTTCGCCGAGCGCGGTGGCGACCCGGATCGGCCCGGCAAGACCGATGAGCTCGACGCCCTGCTCTGGCGGGCCGCCCGGTCCGGGGAACCCAGTTGGCCGTCATCGTTCGGTGCCGGCCGGCCCGGCTGGCATGTCGAATGCGCGGCGATCGCGCTCAGCCGCATTGGTAGCGGCCTGGACATCCAGGGCGGAGGCAGCGACCTGATCTTTCCGCATCACGAATTCACCGCCGCGCACGCCGAATCCGTCAGGGGCGAGCGGCGATTCGCCCGGCATTACGTACACGCCGGGATGATCGGCTGGGACGGGCAAAAGATGTCCAAGAGCCGTGGCAACCTGGTCCTGGTGTCGACGTTGCGCGCGCAAGGCGTTGATCCGTCGGCCATTCGGCTTGGTCTGCTGGCCGGGCACTATCGCGCGGACCGGTTTTGGAGCCAGCAGGTGCTCGACGAGGCGACCGCCCGGCTACATCGTTGGCGCACCGCGACCTCGCTGCCCGCCGGCCCGGACGCCGCCGACGCTATCGCTAGGGTACGCTGCTACCTGGCCGACGACCTTGACACTCCCAAAGCGATTGCTGCACTTGATGGTTGGGCCACCGATGCGCTGGAATACGGTGGCCACGACGCGGCGGCGCCCAAGCTGCTGGCAACCGCGATCGATGCGCTACTCGGGGTAGACCTGTAATCGGCACGAAGGTACGTTTTCGGCCATGACATCGCTGCACGGCAAAGTCGTCTTCATCACGGGTGGCGCCAGGGGAATCGGGGCCGAGGTCGCTCACCGGCTGCGCAACAAGGACGCCAAACTCGTGTTGACCGATCTCGACAAAGCCGCGCTGGCCACGCTGGCCGCTCAACTTGGCGGCGACGAGCGAGTGCTGACCGTGGTAGCCGACGTGCGCGACCTGCCCGCCATGCAGGCCGCAGCAGCCGCCGCCGTCGAGCGCTTCGGCGGCATCGACATCGTCGTGGCCAACGCCGGCATCGGCAGCTACGGTTCCGTGCTGCAGGTCGATCCGGAGGCGGTCAAGCGGGTGGTGGACGTCAACCTGCTCGGTGTCTTTCACACCGTGCGCGCCACGCTGCCCGCGCTGATCGACCGACGCGGTTATGTGCTGATCGTCTCGTCGCTGGCTGCGTTCGCCGCGGCGCCGGGCATGGCGCCGTACGACATGACAAAGGCCGGCAACGAGCATCTCGCCAACACCCTGCGACTCGAGGTCGGCCATCTCGGCGTCAGCGTTGGCGTGGCGCACATGTCGTGGATCGACACCGCCATGGTCCGTGACCCCAAGGCCGAC
>DATIOT010000345.1:0-2365 GCA_035472875.1 Mycobacterium sp. | reverse complement strand
CTCCGCGACCGCGGTCGCATCGTCAGCTTCGGCCACCGAGAAACGCGTCGAAACACCTTGGGCGCGTTCGACGAACAAGCTTCCGGCCGCCGAGTTGATACCGCTGCCGACGTCCAGCGAAGGCACCGACCACAACTGCTCGTCGGCGACTTCCAGTCGCTCGCGGCTGGTGGCCAGAATCCGTACGGTCGCCGATCCGGCGAGAATGGCCTCGATCAGATCGGCTGCTGCGTCGCGCAGGTGTTCGCAGTTGTCGAACACCAGCAACCGGACCCTGCCTTCCAGCGCGGCGGCCAGGCTCTCAGCGACGGTCTTTCCAGCTTGCTGGGTGACGCCCAGCACTGCGGCCACCGCGTCGGGCACGGCAGCAGGATCGGCGACGGCCGCCAGTTCGAAAAGCCAAACCCCGTCCGGGAATTCATCGGCCAGACGCGCCGCGACCTCCAGTGCCAGCCGGGTCTTGCCGACTCCACCCACCCCGGTCAACGTCACCAACCGGTGCACCTTCAGCGCCGCTTGCACCTGGTTGACCTCGGACTCACGACCGACGAAACTGGTGAGTGCAGGGCGCAGGTTCCCAGGGCTGGTGTCCAGTGCCCGCAACGCAGGAAACTCGCTGCGCAGTCCGGGCGCCCGGACCTGGAATACTCCCACCGACGTTGGAAGGTCTCGTAACCGGCGCGGGCCGAGATCGATCAAATCGACTCCGCTGAGCAGGCCTGCCGTCGAATCGGCCAGCAGGATCTGGCCGCCGTGCCCCGCGGCCATCACCCGCGCCGCCCGATTCAGCGCCGCACCGAAGTAGTCCCCGTCGCGCAACTCGGCCTCGCCGGTCGCCAGCCCCATCCGCACCGGTAACTCGAGTGCCTGCTGGGCGGCGACGGCGGCATCGACCGCGGATCTCGGCGAGGCGAACGCGGCGCACACGCCGTCGCCGGTGTGCTTGAACAACCAGCCCCCGCGTGTCTCGATCGCCTGGCGCAGCACCTGGTCGTGGGCGGCGAGGGCGGCCCGCATCGCATCAGCGTCGGCTTCCCACCGACGGGTCGAGCCCTCAACATCGGTGAACAAAAACGTCACTATCCCCGACGGCGGCCCCCCTGAATCAGCGGGCATCCACGCAGAATGCCACAGCGAAGGGGGTGCCGCCTCGAGTTTGCTGCAATGCCGTTCGAACACACATGACTTTGCTGCCGTGCTGGTCACAATCTCGGGCGATATTTGTCCACAATCGGATCCTTCACTCCGTTCCCGTTGGGTGTGCGGCGAGGAAGTCCTCGATCGCGGTGACTAGGCGGTCGGGCTGGTCTTCGGGGATGAAAGTGTGACTGCCGGTGATCAGCTCGAATCGACCGTTCGGTAACAGTTCGGCCAGCCGGCGTCCATGGTCGCGGGGGAAGATCTTGTCGTTCTCGGCCCAGAGCACCAACGCGGGTTTGTCGAAGTTGGTGAGCCTCGCTGCGGCCTCGAATGTGTATGCGGTGTCGACCGCTCGCAGCATGCGCCGGAAGTCGCGCCTGACTCCCGGGTTGCGGCGCACTGGGTCGGTGTAGGAGCGCATGATGTCCGGCGGCATCGCCCGTGACGTCACAAAGCCGTAAGCGGTCGGCAGTCGCTGGATGGGCTTGAACTGCGCGGAATAGGCGACGATCCAGGTGAGCAGCCGCGAGCGTGCCATCACCTCCAGGTACTTCTGCGGCGTCGGCGGGAACTTCTCGAACGCGTCGCATGAGGTGAGCACCAGGCGAGCGATCCGCTCGGGGTGGCGCCCAACCAGCGCCTGCGCGACAGCACCACCCGTGTCGTTGGCGACGATCGTGACGTTGTCGAGGTCCAAGGCCTCGAGGAAGTCCGCGGTGATCCGTGCCATGCCAGGCAGAGTCAGATCGGCATCGGGTACCAGCGGGATCGAATGGGAGCCCCACGGCAGGTCTGGCGCGATGCAACGATGGCTGCCCGCCAGGCGCGGCACGAGTTGCCGCCACAGATCGCCATTGACGCCGACGCCGTGAACGAACACGATCGGCGAGCCATCGCCGCACTCGCGGTAGCTGATCGCTCCCTGCGGGATGTCGATGCGGTGCTCGCGGCCGAGCTGTGGACTGATCGACATAGTCCCAGATCATACTTGCATGGTGCAAGTACCTAACAATGGGCGGAGCGACCTCCCCATGCCGCCAGCTGGGGCGGTGTCAGCGCTGAGGCCATGCCGTGACGCCAGGCATCCAGGGATTCTCGCCCACGTTGTCTTAAAACAGACGAGTTATGAGGCTCTCAAAACTTCGTGTC
This sequence comes from Mycobacterium sp., assembly GCA_035472875.1. Taxonomy (GTDB): domain Bacteria; phylum Actinomycetota; class Actinomycetes; order Mycobacteriales; family Mycobacteriaceae; genus Mycobacterium. The sequence goes on along the minus strand of DATIOT010000345.1, from coordinate 76 downwards.
GGAAATGGCACGGCGATATGACGGACACCGCTGACCAGCGGTGACACGATACTGACATGGACAACACTGGGGACGG
>DATIOT010000344.1:0-4074 GCA_035472875.1 Mycobacterium sp. | reverse complement strand
CCCCCGGGTACGGCCCCGCATACCTCAATCGCTGCGGGCCCACCGAGGACGAAGACTGGGATTTTTAGAGGTGAACGGCGTATGAATTGTCGGGATGGGGCGGCGCGATGGTAGCGCGGGTGTTGCACCTACCCTGAAACTAATGGGGTGACGACATCCAGTTCTTCTCACAACCATCCCCACTTTTTGCGGTCGGTAATCCGTTGGCTGCAGGCCGGCTATCCCGAAGGCGTGCCCGGGCCCGATCGGGTCCCATTGTTCGCGCTGCTGCGCAGCACCCCGCTTACCGCGGATCAGCTCGAAGAGGTGGTCACCAATCTCACCGCGAAGGATTCTCCTGCGGCTGCCGACGGCGTAATCGCCGGCAACGAGATCGCTGAGAAGATCTCTGAATTGACCCACCACGACCCCGGCCCCGAGAACGTCCGACGAGTGGCCGCCACGCTGGCCGCCGCCGGTTGGCCGCTGGCCGGCATCGACGTCAGCGAGGTTCTTCCCGGTGATGAGGACGGGGAGGCAGCCGAAGAGGTTGCGGCACGGTTGCGCGCTTCGTCATAACTTTGAGATGTCGATGACGAAGCGGTAGCGCACGTCGCTGGCCAGCATGCGCTCGTAGGCCTCGTTGATGTAATCCGGCTCGACCAGTTCGATTTCCGGCGTCACGCCGTGCTCGGCGCAGAAATTCAGCATCTCCTGCGTCTCGGCGATCCCGCCGATGTTCGACCCGGACAGGCTGCGTCGCATCAGCGCCAGCGGGAATGCCGGCACTTCCATAGGGTGCTCGGGAATGCCCAATTCGACGAGTGTGCCGTCGACGTCGAGCAGGTTCAGATAGTCGCCGAGAGGCAGGTTCGCCGACACGGTGTTCAAAATCAGGTCGAAGCTGCCGCGCAGCTTGCGGAAGGTATCTGGATCGGCCGTCGCGTAATAGTTGCGGGCGCCGAGGCGCAGTCCGTCCTCCATCTTCTTCAGCGACTGGGACAGCACAGTCACGTCGCAGCCCAGCGCCGCGCCCAGCTTGACGCCCATGTGACCCAGCCCGCCCAAACCGATGATCGCCAGCCGCGTGTTCTCCCCGGCGTTCCAATGCCGCAGCGGTGAAAACAGCGTGATACCGGCGCATAGCAGCGGCGCCGCCTTGTCCAGCGGCAGCGAGTCAGGGATACGCACAATGAAGTTCTCGTCGACGACCATCGCTTGGCTGTAGCCGCCCTGTGTCGACTGGCCGTCTTTGTCGATCGAGTTGTAGGTAAAGGTCGCGCCCGGCTTGCAGTACTGCTCCAACCCGGCCAGACAGCTACTGCATTCACCGCAGGAGTTCACCATGCAGCCCACGCCGACGTGGTCGCCCACCTTGTACTTGGTGACGTCGGAACCCACCTCCGTCACCACGCCGGCGATCTCATGGCCGGGGACTACCGGGTAGTTCGGTGGGCCCCACTCGGCTCTGACGGTGTGGATGTCTGAGTGGCAGATCCCGGCGAATTTGATGTCGATCGTTACATCGTGTGAACCCGGGTCGCGACGGGTGATGGTGGTCTTGGTCAGCGGTTCGGTCGCCGAGGTGGCGGCATACGCCGAAACAGTGCTCATAACAAATCCCTCTTCGGTTTAGTTGCGTCCTAGAAAAGCTTAGCTAAGGTAAAGTTTTCAGGCCAATCGGCCGGCACCGAGCTTATGACGATGTGTGCGTACCGGCCCCCCGGCGCTAGTTGATCGCGGCGTTGACCATGCGGAGGTCGTCCACAATGCCCCGAGCCGCGATCACGCCCTCGCCGGTCTGCCATACCTCGTCGTTGACGACATAGACCCGGTTGTCGTGATTGGCGGACAGCTTGCGCCAGGGGTCGCTGTCCAGGATGGTGGCGGCGCGGTCCGCAGCGGGGGGTGTGGCGCACGACACATAGATGACATCGGCATCAGCAGCGGAGAAATTCGGCGCCTTGGCGAGGTCGGCATCCGTGGCGCCGATCTCGATGTAAGCCTTGTCGGTGAACCGCTGTGCGGCAGGCCGGTCCACCCCGACCGCGGTGAGCACGTTGGCCGGGAAGCTGTTGGATCCGTAGATGCGGATGCTGTTGGTGGTCAGCTGGACAATCGACGCCTGGAAGTGGGCCGCGTCGTGGCTGGCCCCGATCTGGGTGGCCCGTTGTGTGAAGCCGTTGATCAGTCCGTCGACAGCAGCACCACGTGCCGTGGCGGCGCCGACGCCACGCAGATTGTCTTGCCAGGCTGCGCCCGGTGCCGCGGTGAACACCGTCGGGGCGATCGCTGCCAGCTGCGGGTACAACTTCGGCGTCAACCCTTGCGAGCCCAGAATCAGATCCGGATGAGCCGCGGCGATTCCGCGTAGGTCGGGGTTGCTGCGGGTACCAACGCCGGGCAGGCCGTGCACCGCGTTGCCCAGGTAGGAGGGTTGACTCGAGGAGCCGTCCGGCAATGCGGCGGCGACCACCCGGGATTGCAAGCCAAGCGCGCACAGGGCGTCGAGCTGATCACCGGAGAGCACCACGATGCGTTGTGCCTCCGCAGGCACCTGGACGACGTCCGGTGTTATCCCGGCCGCGTTGTGGGCCTGTCGCGTCGGCGGCCCCGGGTCGGCCGCGGCCGCGTCGCGCGCACACGACCCGTCGGGCTGGCGGTCGTTTCCCAGCACCCCGGCCCCGGCGATTTGGGTGGTGGGCGTGATCAGCGATCGGGTCGATGCTTTGGGACCGGATCCGGACCCACATGCGCTGCACGCCACGACCACCGCTGCCGCCACTGTCGCCGCTGAGGTGGCGGCCATGATCGATCGCCGCCCGCCGAATTGCACGCGTTCGACGCTAACATCCGACCAGCTCGCACCGGTCTGCCGAAAGGAGCAGCCGACGCCGGTGAGGCATTTACGACAGTTTGTAGGACCAGGCCTGCCGCCGACCTGACAGGGGGCTAAGATTCGGTGTGAATTGACCCTGTCCGGGATGGATGTTTGGAGGAGCTGTTGACAGCCGAAGCGCCCCCGCTGGGAGAACTCGAGGCCGTTCGTCCATATCCGGCCCGGACCGGTCCCAAAGGGAACCTCGTCTACAAGCTGATCACGACGACCGATCACAAGCTGATCGGCATCATGTACTGCGTCGCCTGCTTCATCTTCTTCTTCATTGGCGGTCTGCTGGCGCTGTTGATGCGTACCGAGTTGGCCGCGCCGGGCCTGCAGTTCTTGTCGAATGAGCAGTTCAACCAGCTGTTCACCATGCACGGCACGATCATGCTGCTGTTCTACGCCACCCCGATCGTGTTCGGTTTCGCCAACCTGGTGCTGCCATTGCAGATTGGCGCACCCGACGTGGCATTCCCCCGGCTGAACGCCTTATCGTTCTGGTTGTTCTTGTTCGGCGCCACAATGGGGGCGGCCGGTTTCATCTGCCCGGGCGGGGCCGCCGACTTCGGCTGGACCGCCTACACCCCGTTGACCGACGCCGTCCACTCACCCGGTCCGGGCGGCGACCTGTGGATCATGGGTCTGATCGTCGCCGGTCTGGGCACCATCCTGGGCGGGGTCAACATGATCACCACCGTGGTGTGCATGCGCGCACCCGGCATGACGATGTTCCGGATGCCGATCTTCACCTGGAACATCATGGTGACGTCCATCCTGGTGCTGATCGCGTTCCCGTTGCTCACCGCGGCGCTATTCGGCCTGGCCGCCGACCGCCACCTGGGCGCTCACGTCTATGACGCGGCCAACGGCGGAGTTCTGTTGTGGCAGCACCTGTTCTGGTTCTTCGGCCACCCCGAGGTGTACATCATCGCGCTGCCGTTCTTCGGAATCGTGACCGAGATCTTCCCGGTGTTCTCCCGCAAGCCGATCTTCGGCTACACCACGCTGGTGTATGCGACGTTCAGCATCGCCGCGCTGTCGATGGCGGTGTGGGCGCATCACATGTTCGCCACCGGAGCCGTTCTGCTGCCGTTCTTTTCGTTCATGACGTATCTGATCGCGGTGCCGACGGGGATCAAGTTCTTCAACTGGACCTTCACAATGTGGAAGGGCCAGTTGACCTTTGAGACGCCGATGCTGTTTTCGGTGGG
>DATIOT010000343.1:0-5266 GCA_035472875.1 Mycobacterium sp. | reverse complement strand
GTGACGCATAAGCGATGGATTGTGACAATGGATCAATTGGCCAATGTATTGGCTAGTTCGGTCGGTGGGTTTGCTAGCGGGTGAAACGGGGTGGGCATGACCCTAAAGGGTCCGGATACTTCCGCAATAACCGCAAAACGCGGCCGGTCGATCGCCTCGACGCGCATGTTCATCCGAACGGGGTTCAAACCGAACAGGCCGGCGACCGGCGCACCGGCTACGGATTAAGTCTTGCGGAACGTTGCCCGGCGCCTGGGCAAAACGCTGTGACGCCGCCGGTATTGGCGCGGCAACGACGGTGCGACAGCGTACTGTCGGCACCCGAAGACGCGGTCGCGATTCGAAGGGGCGCAAAGCAATGACAAACTTGCAAGAGATCCGCGACTTGGTGCGGAAGTCCGCTCGGCACGATTGGCACAAGATCGAGGAAGGGCCAACCTACCGAAGCCGGTTCGGATTCTCGACAGGCCCCGGCGACCATTGGCGCCTCGAAGAGGACAGCCACCACACCACCCTCGTGTACGTGCCCGACGTCGATCTGACCATCGCGTACGGCATGGACTTCGACACAAGGAGAATGGACGATCCGGAGTTCGAGTGGTCGAAATTGTTCCCCGACAAGTCAGTGCACATCTGTTTCGCAGACATCTTCTGGCGCGGGTCGCTTGTCGATCGGGTCGACTATGCGCTCGTCGACGGCGCCCGCGGCACCCTGCCTATCGGCGGCGGCCACGACGGCCTCAAGATCACACGCTGGCAGCGCGACGTCGCCGAGCTGCTGCACAACCTCAAGGGCGCCCACTTCGCTACCTTCGATGACTTCTTCGGCCGGGTGCCGTTCCAGGTCGTCACTGAGGAGTAGCCCCTGCCCGAAACACGCCGACAGGCCGATAGAAATACAGCGTGCCGTCGGCGTGTTTTACACAGTGGCGTCGGGAATCCGAAAGGATCCTGCTAGCCGCAGCCCCGCCCAGTGCGGGGCTGACGTGTATCTATGGCCACAAATGGTCGGTTGTAACCTTGCTCGCCACGATCTTCCAAAGGTCGGCATTGGCTTTGACCGCCCGCGGGTCGGTCACCCCGGACCGCCGGATACGGAAATGCACGCATCGTGGGCACATTTTGGGCACACTTGGGCACAAACCAAGGGAATCTCAGCGAATTACAACTCGTGTTATTTCGCAGGTCAACCGGCCTATCGCAGCAACGCCGCAGGTACAGACTGCGCACGATTCGCCTTTGCAAGGCGCTGCAACTGCCCGGCGGCCAATACCGCATCCGGGCGCAGGACGCCGATGCCGCGCTGCGTGACGTTGAGGTGGAAGACGACCAGTGATGTCACCGATCCTGCTCCAACAAGGTTCGGTCATCGTCACCAACGCGGCGATGACGACGGCGATGGCGATGACGCTGACGACGGCGACGGCGATAACGACATGCCCGACACCATCACCTACGGGGCCTGGCCACACCCGTGGCACGCTGCCAGGCGCGGAAGCCGGCCCGAGCTGATCTAGGGCTGCGCCTCCAGCTCCCGCTGGAGATATCGCTCGCGCAGCACCTCGCGGTTCTCGACGATGCCGACGAGCTGGCCGGCCAACTGTACGGCGTTATCTGCCTCCAGCCACAACGCGAATGAGCCCATCGTGGTGTCCACCACCACCCCGATGATGTCGTCGGCCCCGTCGCACTCGAAGGCGTAGGAGATGTGCAACGGAACAAGGCCGACAACGCCGTCAGGGCCGGGGAACTCCGTGCGCATGTGGTCCATTCTCGCGCGCGCGTCGATCCGGATTATGTACGACGCGTGTGCCCCGCATGTCGGTTGTCGCAGCCCGTCGAGCTCGCCAAACCATTCATAGGTGTGTTGGCCCCGACAGAAGGGACATGCCACCGTCACTTGGTTGACGCGGTAACCGTTGGTGCGGATCGCGACCACCGTCGCGGCCGGGTGGATCAGTGTGTTCATCGGCTGCTGCGCCGGATCTGTCCGGCGGTTACCCCGTAGGGGCGCTTGCGATCTGGGAGCGAGTGATACCACCGCGAGCAGGCGGCCAGGGCCGGGCATTGGGAGGCGCAGATCTGGATCGCTTGGTCGTAGGCGAAGGTGGCTCCGCGGTCGACACAAGCGTCGAAGACGTCGAGGTGGTCGACGCAGGCCGCGCCCGGAAGGTCCGGCGTGGTTACCACGGTGGCGATCAGCTGCGCGACGGACATTTGGTACTGGTGTACCACAATCGCGGTCCGCGTTGCGGCGGACGCACCCAGAGCCTTGGGCGTACTAGAGTCCCGGACCCTTTTTCACCGGCTCGCGCGCTCGGGCGCCCGGCGCTGCTGGGCGTCAGCTAACGGTTTCCGTACCCCCACGCGTACCCCAACCAGCTACGATTCCGCCCATGTTCGGCAATGTTCGCTGAGGGTCGAAATGGCTTGGTAGCTGCGAGAACTAGGCATCGGCGGGTATCAGCGAACACCGGGTTTTAAACAGACGGCTTAATCAGGCCGCATCGACAACGGCCTTATCGGGCCGCCATTGGTACACGGTGGGCGTGCAAGCGTGCATCGAAGCCAGGTCGACGGCGTCCAGCACGGCCTGCAGCGGGCCGGGCTTGCGCAACTGGCGGCCGGCGATCGCGATACGCACGATGCCGCCGCGACGGGCGATCCGCTCGGCGGACAGCACAACCATCCGGCACCACCACGGCTCAGTCAGGAAGCCCTCTCCGATGCCAAGTACGCGGGTGCGGACGGTTGTATGGCGGACCAGGTCAGTGACCCCGTGCAGATCTGCTAGCAGTCGAAAGCCGTTACTCGGCAATGCCTTAACGACGCCCGGTGACACCACCCAGCCCGGTGCCGCGAATAGCCGGGTGCGTAGCCCGAGGTGCTCGAGCACCCGGTCGGCGGCCATCAGCCGGAGGTTGGCCTCATGTGCCCGCAGGATGGCGAACTCACCACGTCGCTTCTTGGTGGCCGCGTCGTCGTAGCCGTGTAGCACGATCGCGTCGCCGCCGGCCCGCCGGGCTGCCAGCCACTCGACAGTGCGCGGGTCACGGTCGAGTCGATAGTCGCCGGACAGGCGCGGGGCCACCAGCAACGACACTGGCACCTTGCGGGCATCCATTTGTGCGCAGAACGCCTCGGCGTCGGACAGGGTGCGCTCGCCTATCCCTGAGACCGAGACGATCAGTTTTCCAGACACACCCGCAGTTTGCCGATCTCAAGTGTCTGGACGGTGAAGGACACGCAGACAGCAGGCGTATATCGGCCCGCGGCGGCGCAGGCCAGGCAGCACTCGCGGCTCGATGCCGGGTCCGCGCAACGGTGTTGAGCCGCTCACAGACCCTCCGGAGCGCGACCCTCGGCTGGGCCTACAACCACATCAGCGCGGGGCCAGCAAACGCCTACCACCGTCGGTGCGGGAGATCGATTCGATATGCTAAGCAACGCCATGGAGAAGGCCCGTTCTGCAGCGGCCGATGCCCCGCCGCCCACCACCCCCACCCTGCAGTCAGGCGCGGGTGGACATGTCTATCCCGGCAAGCTGGACGCCCGGCTCTTGCGGATCTCCGGCGTTTGCATCCTGGCCACGGTAATGGCGATCCTGGATGTCACTGTCGTCAGCGTTGCGCAACGCACCTTCATCGACCAGTTCGGCTCGACCCAAGCCGTCGTCGGCTGGACGATGACCGGCTACACGCTCGCATTGGCGACGGTGATCCCGGTAACCGGCTGGGCGGCCGACCGCTTCGGCACCAAACGCCTCTTCATGGGCTCCGTGCTGGCCTTCACACTAGGCTCGCTACTGTGCGCCGTAGCGGCAAATATCCTGCAGCTCATCATATTTCGGGTAGTGCAGGGCATTGGTGGCGGCATGCTGTTACCGCTGGGATTCATGATCTTGACCCGCGAGGCCGGCCCCGCGCGGCTCGGTCGCCTGATGTCGATCCTGAGCATCCCCATGCTACTCGCCCCGATCGGTGGCCCAATCCTGGGCGGCTGGCTCATCGGCACCTCCAGCTGGAGATGGATCTTCCTGATCAACCTGCCGATCGGGCTCGCCACGGTCGTCCTCGCAGCCATCGTTTTCCCAAGAGATCACCCGGCGCGGTCGGAAACCTTCGACGTCATCGGCGGGCTGCTGCTCTCGCCCGGGCTGGCGACGTTCCTGTTCGCGGTGTCGTCCATCCCGGGGCGCGGCACCGTGGCGGATCGCCACGTGCTGATACCGGCGACCATCGGCCTGGCGTTGATCGCCACGTTCGTCGTGCACGCGTTGCGGCGCGCCGATCACCCACTCATAGATCTGCGGCTGTTCCAGAACCGTGTGATCAGCCAGGCCAATGTGACGATGCTGGTATTCGCCATTGCCTTTTTCGGCGCCGGCCTGCTACTCCCGAGCTACTTCCAGCAAGTGCTGCACCAGACGCCGATGCAGGCCGGCGTGCACATGATCCCTCAGGGGCTCGGTGCCATGCTGACCATGCGGCTGACCGGACCGCTTGTGGACAGACAGGGACCGGGCAAGATCGTTCTGGTCGGCATCGCGCTGATCACCGCCGGCCTGGGCACCTTCGCCTTCGGTGTGGCCAGGCAGGCGGCGTACCTACCCACGCTGCTGGCCGGGCTGGCCATCATGGGCCTGGGAATGGGTTGCACCATGATGCCCCTCTCCGTTGCGTCGGTGCAGGCATTGACCCCGCACCAGATCGCCCGGGGTACAACGCTGATCAGCGTCAGCCACCAGGCGGGCGGCTCACTGGGAACCGCGCTGATGTCGATGATCCTGACCAATCAGTTCAATCGAAGCGAATACGTCTCAGCGGCAAACAAGCTCGCGCTGCTCCGACAGAAGGCTGCCACCAGCGGGGTGCCGGTTGATGAAGCCGCAATACCCCCGCAGTCACTTGCCCCCGGCTTCTCGAGCAACGTGCTGCACGACCTTTCACGCGCCTATACAACGGTATTCGTGATCGCCGTCGTGTTGGTGGTGTCCACCATCATCCCGGCGGTGTTTTTGCCGAGAAGGCCCGCCACCGAAACAGCCGGCGAATAGCTGATTATTCCTCGAACAGCATCGTGGCGATCCGCATCACGGTGTCCATCGGGTCCATGTGTCTGACTTGGGCATTGACCGCGTCATTGAGCCACAGCATCGAAAACCCATGCACCAGTGACCATGCCGCCAGCTGCGCACCCGCGGGATCGGCGCGCGCATTGGGATCCCGCAGTGTCGCGACTCCGGGAGAAAGTTCGGCACCGGCAG
>DATIOT010000342.1:0-2656 GCA_035472875.1 Mycobacterium sp. | reverse complement strand
TGGGGGAATTCGGTGATCGGCAGCCGGTGCAGGCCGAGGCGCAGTACGTCGTCGGTTTCTTCGGGTCGCTCGACGATCTCCTGCAGCTCGTCGAGGATGTGGCCGTGCAAGTAGCCGAACAGCACCCGGTAGATGTGCAGGGCGTCGACTCCGCTGAATCCTGCGGAGGTCAGCAGGGTGAGCACGTCCTCGAGCGGGCGCAGCGTTCCCGGGGGGCGCTGCCCGAGGGGGGTGGCCAGGGGACGGGTGACCAGCAGCGGCATCGCATTCGGGTGGGCCAGGGCCAGCCGGCGGAAGTCATGGGCGACGATGCGTAATTGGGCGACCCAGTCCGGGTCGGCGGTGTCCACGGTTAGTTGCACTAGCACGATCTCGGCGACGCCGTCGAGCACTGCAGCCTTGTTGGGTAGGTGCCGGTAGAGCACTGTCGGATCCCGGCCCACCGCGTCGCTGAGTCGGCGCATGGATAATCCGTCCACGCCATCGCGGTCGATGATCCCCAGCGCGGTCTGCAGGATCAGCGAGCGGCTGATCTGTCCGTTGTATTCGCCGGCGGCCCCGCCGGACGCGTGATCACCGTCAGCGCCCGCACCGGGCCCGGTGGGCCCGGTCGTCGGGAGTTTCGTCATTGCAGCAGCACTTCCCGCTATCGCCTCTGTCTCGCGCCGTAGGCTACCATTGTACGTCTACAGTGTTGACGCGCGCTACAACACCCCTGTGTACTGGAGATCTATTATCGGAATTAGAAGCGTCGATCTGCTTGTCATCGTGGAATTGATGAAATTGTGTCGTCGGCGATTCGAATGATTTCGGCCGGTTCGCGGCCAAGACAGGAGCGTCGCCATGACGCTACCAAAAGCCCGACCCCAGGTCGGTCGACACCCCACACCACCGGACTCCACGCCGCGGTTGCGATTGAAGCCCAAGGCACCCCGAACCGGGTATGTCGATGGGGCCTGGTGGCCGCACAGTGACGACCTCACCAAAGAGCTGCCAGACCTGCTTGCGGTGCTGTCGGTTCGCCTCGGCGCCATCGATCGCGTGCTTTACCACCCCAGCGAATGGGCAAAAGCACCCGCTAAACTCGCGACCGGCGGGCGCAACGTACGACTCGACGGATACCGACTTCAGCCGATAAACACGCTCGAAGTCCTCGGACTCAACCGCAACAAGATCCTGCTGCTGGTAGTCCCGCCCCACACCGACCCCGACCATGCGCATACCACCATGATGGCCGCGGCGGCCCCGAACAACGACTCGACCGTCGACGGCCTACTCATGACCAGCGCGCGAGATCGGACAGCCCGCACACAAAAAGACGCCATGGAAGAGCGGTGGGCGTCAGAAGGCGGAGCCAAAGGATAATCGCCGACGCCGACGACCCGTGAGCAACGCTAACCGGCAACCGCGTGGTGGCGGTGAGCCACAATCGGGTTCTCCCGGACGAACTACGCACTGGCCCGTTTAACGATTTCCACCCCCATCGCCAGCACCCGCTCCTTCCGGCACAACCAGACCTGGCCGGTGCGCTCGTCGCGGCTCGGCCTCTTTTTCGTCGCCTTCGTCGATATCCGCCTGGGCCGGCGCCAGTCCAGTGCCACGCTTCTTGAACATTACCAACACTGTTGACAAACATCGATCGCCTACGGTGTAATTTACACTGCTGGGCCGCTGAACGACGAGACACCGGCTGGGCGAATACCGACTTTCCCTTCAGGCCAAGTGGTTCGGGTGTGGCCAGCGCCGCCGTGGCCGCGTGCAGAGCAACGCGGCGGGAAACGTCGTCAACCAAGCGTGGGCCAACAGCTCGGGTAGCGAATGGAGCAACATGATGAAACGGTTGACCGGCCTGGACGGGGTCACGCTGCACGGGGAAACGGCGGTTATGCCCACCCATGTGATGGCGGTGCTGTTTTGCGATCCGGCAGCGCGCGGCGAGTTGACCGCCGGGGCGGTTTTAAGGCTGCTGGCTGAGCGCACTGCGGCGATGCCGGGTTTCCGGCAGCGTCTGCTCACCAAACCCTTCGGGTTGGGCCAGCCGGTATGGATCAAGGACCCCGCGTTCAATGTCGACGACCATCTGCACCGTGTACGGCTGCCCAAGCCCGGCACCATGCGTGAGCTGGCCGCGCTGGTCGGCCAGCTGCACGGGGAGCGCCTTCACCGTGACCGCCCGCTGTGGGACGCCTGGGTCGTGCAGGGTCTCACCGACGGCCGGCTGGTGGTGGTGATCAAGTTCTCCCACGCCATGACCGATGGGGTGGGCGCGGTGACCTCGATGCTGCCCCGACTGATGACCACCGATCCAGACGCTGAATTCCCCGCGACGCCCAAGCCGGCCGCCGCCAGGATGCCCGTTGCGGCCGCGATGGCGCTGGACATCATCGACGAGATCGCCGCCAACACCGCCGTCGGTGTTCGGATCGCCGTCAGGGTGGCCCCCGGCGCGGTGAAGTCATTGGCGGGAACCGCGCTGCGACCGGTCCGCCAACTGCTCGCGGGCGGCGGTCCGCAACGGCCGGATGCCCCGAAGTCCGATATGGACGGGAGCTCGCCACGGACCCTGCTGAATGCCCCGATCACCGCGCGACGCAGCGTCGCGTTCGCCGCGCTGGCGATGGATGATCTGCGCGCCATCACGGACGCGTTCGACGTC
>DATIOT010000341.1:0-1909 GCA_035472875.1 Mycobacterium sp. | reverse complement strand
GTGACGGGCTTGCTGGCCTTGAGTCGGTTTCATGGCGAGGCGATTGGAGCCGTGTGGCGGTCGGCGGCGGGCTCGGATTCGGGCGGTGAATGCTAATTGATCTTTGGTGGGGTGTTCGGTGGCGGGTCGGGCATGGCCGATCGGCCCGGGTGCCGTGACGGGCGTCGGGTGCAGCGGTTGCGTCGGTAGGTGGTCAGCCGTAGGCGGTGCGTTCGATGGTGCACCAGGCGCTGAAGAACCTGCCCAGGTTGGGGTGGTAGCCGAGGATGCGGATGGTGATGGTGCGGGCGCGGCGGACGACCATGGCGGGGACGAGGATGACGCTGGTGACGAAGCGGCGGAACTCCATGGCGATGAACTCGCGCCGGTCGGCCTTGCGGTGCAGCATCATCGCCCACCAGGACTTGAGGTTCCACGCGAGCGCGGCGATGACCATGTAGGCCCAGTTGCTGACCAGGTCGTAGAGCGGCACGCGCAGGGCGCTGACGCCGTTCTTCAGCTGCTCGATCACGTTTTCCTGGTCGCACCGGTCGTTGGCGCAGGCGACGACCTCGGCGGGGGTGAGGTCGGTGCGGGTGGTGAGGTAGAAGAAGTAACGCACCTCGTCGAACAGCACGTTCTCGCCGCGGCTCTTGGACAGGTTCTTGCGCAGCGCAATCACCCGGTACGGGCGGGCGCATCTGCCGGGCTGGTAGTCGAACTCGGCGACGTCCTCACCGTTCAGGGTGATGTTGAGGTAGCCGCGTTCGCCGACGATCCGCTCCTTATGGTTCGGTTCTCGGCGTCGCTGCTGTCCGCTGAGCGACTCATGCTTGGCACGGCGGTGCAGCGGTTCCCAGGCCGACTCGTCGAGGGCTTCGGCGCGGGACCGCAGCGCGGCGTTGCAGTCCATCCCGAACACGAAATCGACCCGCTCGGCCCACCGGTCGAAATGCGCGGTCAGGGAGAAGTCGGTATCGCCCCGCAGACACACCCGGTCGGCGTAGGGGGCGACCAGCTCGATCGCCTTGTCGATCCATTCCGCGGCGCCCTGATGGCTGGGGGCGTTGCCGGGGCGGTTGACGACGTAGAGCACTTCCTTGGTGTTGGCCAGCGACACGATCAGCGGTGCGTATCCCCAGATGCCCTTGTAGGACATGTCCATCCCGGCCTTGTGCCCCCCGCTCGTGCCGACGATGGTGCCGTCCACATCGAGGTACGCGATCGGGGCGAGCAGGTCGGCGCCCCGGCCGCGCCACAGCTGCGGGCGCACCGAGTTGATCGCGTCCATCAGCGCCACCACGTCGGTCTCGGCGAAGCGGCGGCAGAAATCGCCGGCCGTGGTCGGGTCCGGGATCAGCTCCGCACCCAGGGCGTTCATGTACGCGGTGTCGTGCCGCAGCCGTTCGATGTCTTCCAGGCGGGTCCCGCTGCACAACACGTTGTAGGCAAGGTTCAGTACGTGATCGGATTCGTGATATGGCAGATGCACTTTCAACAGCGACAGGTCGGCGTCGATCGCCTCGGTCAGCCCCAGCTTGGCGACCAGCCGGTGCACCGCCGCGACCCCGCCGAAGCTAGTCGCGTCGATGTTCGCGCCGACCTCGTAGCTCACCGGACCGGTCGTCAACATCGGCTTGTCCCGCGCGCCCCAATGTCCCGCGCGGGCGTGCCGCGCCGCGACCTTCCGCCTGCGCCGCGCCAGGTTCCGCCGAGACTGCTCATGCGTTATCTTCTTCACCAGAAAGGCCTGTCTTCGCAGGGGTAGTCCTCAGAGCTCTAACCCAGCGAAGATAAGGCCTTTCTGCCTGTCTGTCTGACCGGCATCCGACACCGCCGACACGCTTACGGCAGGTCTAGCCGTCCGAAATGGTCGTCGGTGGTCCACTGCACCGCCGAGCTGCGTCTCCTCGGCGACGACAGAGCCCGC
>DATIOT010000340.1:0-4063 GCA_035472875.1 Mycobacterium sp. | reverse complement strand
ACCGACCATTGCCACCACCTCACCCGCGGCTTGCAGGGCGGCCACCTCAGCCTGCTTATCGGCCGGTAACACCTCCGCCAGCACTCGTTCGATGCCCAGCCGGGTGGCGACCGCATCGGCGGTGCGGGCGTTGTCACCGGTGATCATCGCCACCCGAAGACTCATGCGGTGCAACTGCGCGACAATGTTGCCCGCGTCGGGCTTGACCGTGTGGGCCACCGCGAGCAGGCCGCGTACGCATCCGGCCCAGCCCACGAACACCACGGTGTTTCCGCGTTCCTCCAACCACTTCGTCTGCTCAGCCAAGTCTGCGGGCATTGCCCATTCCGCCTCGACGAACATGTTGCGCCGCCCCACCATGACGGTGAGGTCATCGATTGTGGCTCGCACGCCGTGGCCGGGGAGTGCCTCGAAGTCGTGCACAGGCGTCGGTGCGCCAAACCTGGATTGCGCCGCTGCCGCGATCGCCCTCCCGATCGGGTGCTCGCTGTTGGCTTCTGCTGCACCGGCCCCGCGTAAGACGTCATCGCGGTTGGTGCCGGCGGTGGCCAGCACTTTGGTCAGCGACATCTCGCCATGCGTTAGCGTGCCGGTCTTGTCGAAGAGCACCGTGCTGATGGTGCGGGTGCGTTCGAGGACCTCCACACCCTTGATCAGAATGCCCAACCGCGCGCCCCGGCCGGTGCCGACCATGAGTGCCACCGGGGTAGCCAGCCCCAGCGCGCATGGGCAGGCCACGATCAATACCGCGACCGCGGCGATCAGCCCGGCCACTGGGTCGTGCCCGAGCAGCCACCAGCCCAAGAAGGTTAGTGCAGCGAGGCCAATCACTGTCGGGACGAACACCGCCGAAATCTGGTCAACCAGACGCTGGGCACGGCCTCGGCCTGCCTGCGCCGCGGAGACGAGCGACACGATCTGGGCGAGTGCAGTGGCCGACCCGACCGCCGTTGCTGCGATCGTGAGTACGCCGCTGGTGTTCATTGTGGCCCCGGTAGCCGGTGATCCCACGGTCTTTTCCACCGGCACCGACTCACCGGTCAGCATCGACTCGTCCACCGCGCTGGCCCCATCAATAACCTCGCCATCGGTGGGTACCTTTTCGCCCGGCCGCACCCGCATCAGGTCACCCACGCGCACCTGCTCGACCGGGATCATCACCTCGGCGCCGTCGCGCAGCACCCGGGCCTGTTTCGCGCCCAGTTCCAGCAGTGCGCGAATCGCGTCGCCAACCCGCCGTTTTGCCCGCGCCTCGAAGTAGCGGCCCAGCACCAAAAAAGCGATGATCAATGCGGCGCTTTCGAAATACATGTCGCCGCCGAAGAACAGCAGTCGCGCGGTCGAAAAGGTATACGCCGCAACGGTGCCCATCGCGATCAAGGTGTCCATATTGGCCGCGCGGTGGCGGGCCCGGCGCGTGGCCTCACGCAGAAATGGCCAGCCGACGTAGAACTGCACGGGTGTGGTGAGGACGAATTCAACCCAGTCCACCCACGGCTGCTCCCGCAGCGTCCCCGAGAACATCGCCAGATAGCCCACCGCCAGCGCCAGTGGCCAACCCACGATCACCCGATGCAGCCACGCTCGTTCCGCCGCGGCGTGCTCCCCGCCGACGTCGACCGGCGTCGCCGCCTCCATTGGTGTCAGCCGGTAGCCGATCTGCTCGACCGCGGCGCGCAGCGCGACGAGATCGGCTGGCTGGTCGGCGAGCACCACACGGGCCCCCGACGTGGCGTAGTTGACGTACACGGATTCGACACCGGGCTGTCGGCGCAGGATCCGTTGCACACGCGTCGCACACGATCCGCAGGTCATGCCCTCTACCGCGAAGTCGAGGCTCGCAGATGGGGTCGTGGTTTGCGTCACGGCGTCAGCCATCCGCAGCAACCGCGTAGCCCTGGCTCTCGATCGCGGCCACTAGTGCGTCCTGACCGATCAAGGCCCCATCGAAGTCCACGCTTACTCGCCTGGCGGCGATATCGACAACGGCCGCGTGTACACCCTCGAGCGGGTTCAACGCCCCTTCGATAGCGGTCTTGCAAGCCGCGCACGCGATTTCGGGTACTGAAACGACCGCTGTGCTCACCGCAAGATTACCTCCGATCACAGCCGTGGCCTTACGGCCAGCGACTGACACCAACCCAGTGTTATCCTTCCAGTGCACTGGAAGGTCAAGGAGGGGTCGCATGCAGATCGGCGAGCTGGCGAAACTCACCAATACCAGCACCAAGACCATCCGCTTCTACGAGGGCTCGGGCCTGCTACCGCCGCCCGCACGCAGTGTGTCCGGCTATCGCGACTACGGGCCCGAGATCGTGGATCGGCTGCGGTTCATCCGTCGCGGCCAAGCCGCGGGGCTGACCTTGCAGAAGGTGCGCCAAATCCTCGCGATCCACGACCGCGGCGAGGCCCCGTGTGGGCACGTTCGACAGCTCCTGAACACCCGCCTCGACCAAGTCCGCGCCCAGATCGCCGAACTCGTCGCCCTCGAAGGCCACTTGCAGAGCCTTGTCGACCGCGCATCGTGCGACGCGCCCACCGAACACGACCGTTCCACGGTGTGCTGGATTTTGGAAAGCGAGCTGGATGCGCCCGACAATGTCGAAATCGCCCAGCCCCGCGACTAAAACCTGGGGCTATTGTGCCTGTATAAAACCCCGAGGCTATTGCGCCTGTATGTTGTTGCCCACGTTGGCTTCCCAGGCGCAGAAGTTCGGTGTTCCTGAGCACGCTTGACGAAACGGTTCACCGACACCGCGTCAAAGGACACCACGCCGGGTGACCTCAACGCAGCGTGACGGCTCCACCAGGTACCCCGACGCGGCAACGGAGCTTCAACGCCCGATCGAAATATCTAGACCGAGCGCTGCCGGATCCGATAAAGCGTTATTTCGTTGCTACCGAGTGGCTTTCGAAGTTGCCGCCCGGCCGGCGATCTCCAACGACCGTGATCCGCCACGGTGGAAAAAATAAGCTGCGCCGCCGTGGCTTCCGAAGCTATTCGGTTATGGCCGCGG
The DNA here is from genome assembly GCA_035472875.1 of Mycobacterium sp. GTDB lineage: Bacteria > Actinomycetota > Actinomycetes > Mycobacteriales > Mycobacteriaceae > Mycobacterium. The sequence goes on along the minus strand of DATIOT010000340.1, from coordinate 1,046 downwards.
CGTGCTCGGAGCCGTAGGAGAGGTCGATGTCGACGACGGTGGTTGACTGGGTCCCATCGGCCCCATGCCACCGGGCCCCATACCGCCCATGCCGCCCTTTCCTTCCCCGGATCCTCCCATCTCGCAGCGCATTACTTCCGGATGGTGCTCCGAGCGTGATCCCAGGAAGAATCCCGAGAAAAAGACCGCGCCTACGATGAAGACGACTCCAGCGACGATGCCCACTGCCGCCGCGGCCTGACCAAGGCGGCTGGGCCGTTGCAAAACCGCCGTTCGAGCAGCGTGGCCAGCAGCCGTGGTGGTGGATTCCCCTGAGGATTCAGGTGTTTCTGTCATGTGGACCTCCCGTATCACTAGATGGCGTTGAAGCTACGGTCTATCGACCGCACGGTAAGAGGCCGATATATGGCCTACGTACGTACATAGTAGACGAGAGAGCGAGAAAACGCACGGACTGAGGTCCTTGCGTCGTGATTCGAGAGATCAGTACCGCCTGTTTTGCCATCCAGGACAGGGGACGAAACGTGCTGCACGACATAGAGTGTCACGCAGGCCGCTGGCGAAGCCGTCGCGAATCTGCAGCTCTCCGATCTAACGGCCGACCCACGGCTGCATCAACAGCGCCGCGTGCAGCTGCTGATTTATATCGAGGGCAACCAGCATCACCACCGCCACCGGGATGAGTAGTCGCTGCGGCACGTGCACATCAACCCAGCGACGGCTCGACCAGCCGATCGCGGCACGGAGCAAAAGCGCGAGCGAGGCCGCTACTAGTGCAGGGCCGGCTGGGTTGTAGCGCACCGCATCGCGAATATGGCCGTGCACCGTCAGATACACCGATCGGGTGCTACCACAGAACGGGTCCATTATGCCGAAGTAGTGCAGCGGCCCGTGGAGGTCGAGATGCGGTAGGCCGAAAACGGCCAGGAGCAGTGCAGCCAGGAAGCCGCCCAATGCGATCCGCGTCCACACTGGGTGCGTGTCATCCGCCGCATCAGCACCACCACCGGAATTATTCTCGGCCGCGCATCGATCATTCGCACCAT
>DATIOT010000339.1:0-1991 GCA_035472875.1 Mycobacterium sp. | reverse complement strand
ACCGTAGCCGTCGACTATATGTACGTCTAGACACGACTCGATGAAAACCCGCATCTCGGCGGCCAGCGGCGCAGTCCCGACGAAGCCGGTGAGCACCCGGCCACCCAGCACCTGCTCGCGCAACTCCGACTTGGCCTCCGCGTCAGCGACGATGGGGTCGACTCCGGCGACGAGTCGGCGGTCAACCCCGCTTTGGTAGCGCTGAAACAGCATCTCCACCACCCGCGGCACCACCCCCATCTCAGTGGGGCGCACCAGATTCCAGTCCTCGAACAGCGTAGACAAGTCACTTTCCGGCACAAAATAACTGGTGCCGCCGGCCTGGAATGACGTCGCCAGCGGAATCCGCCCGCCGAGGTGGTTCAGCGGCATGAAGTTGACGTTCAGCACCGGCGTCTCGGTGGTCGGCATCACCTCCGCGGTCCATAGCCGCGACACCATGTTCTCGGTGTACATGGCCCCTTTGGGCAGCCCGGTGCTTCCGGACGTGTACATGATCATGGCCAGCCGCTGGTCGTCGCCGTCGGTGTAAATAGGCTCGGGCGGAAGCGATTTGCCGCGGTCGATGACATCACCGAGAGTTTCCACGACCGCCGACATACCCGCGGCCTGCAGCCGGGCCCGTGCACGCTCCAGGCTTTCACGGTGGTCATCAAGCTCTGGCTGGTAGTCGAAAACCACGACGCGCCGCAGCGACTCACTACCCAGCGCAGAATCGACAGCCGAATCCACGTACGCCGCGCTGACCGCCAGCACCCGCGGCTCGACCTCGGTGATAATCGGCTGCAGCCGCGAAACCGGAGCGTTGTGCTGCAACGGCACTGCCACCAAACCGAGGTAGCCGCACACCAGATCGACGGTCAGATAGTCAGCGCTGGCGAAACCCACAGTGGCCACGAAATCGCCAGGGGCCACCGGATGCACCGGATGCTGCCGCCAGGCAGTGGCGACCGCACGCACATTGGCCCAAAGATCGCGGTAGCTGATGGTTTCGAACCGGGGAAGCAGCTGACTGGTCGTGCGGCCGGTTTCCGGATCGATTGTCAGTGTGTGTGCGCGCCATCCCAGTGCCGGACGGTCGCCATAGCTCCGCGCGTAGGCTTCCAGCACCTGCGGTAGCCGTAGACCCGGGCGTCGCGCCGCCTCGACGACTTCGGGCTTGGGCATGGCATCGTGGATCTGCTCGTCGCCGGCGGACAGCTCAGCGGTCCGACGCGCGATGCGCTCGTCGAGACCACCGCCCCCATTGGGGAAGGTGCTGTTGTCAGGCAGCGCGTCATCGATCATGGTCAGCCTTTCGTCGTTCAAGTCCCTCTAGTACTAACGGCGGCGGACGGCCCGCGTATTCACGCGGACTAGGGACCCGGTTAGGCGCGTACTCGCTTAGAGCGTAATTTGTCGAGGCCTGGAACGGCTCTACGTTAGTTTTGTTGCCGGTTAGCAGCCCTGATTAGGGTATCCTGGCGATGTGAGCACATCTGCAATGGGTGATTCTTCGCTGCGTAGCCCCCGCGCGATCACGGCCGAGGCTCAAGCGGTGTTGGATTTTGTGAACACCCGCGCCGATGCCGGAGGCCGAAGCGAGCTATTCGGAGACGCCGAGGGTTTTGCGGCATGGTTGGCCGAACATGATCGATTTGGTGGCGACACCGTGGTCACCGATGCCGATGCGGCCGTGGCGCGGGAGCTGCGCGATGCGTTGGTCGTGGTGCTGCTCGCGCACTCGGGCGACGAGAGTGTCGTCGGCGAGCCATTGCGGGTCGCCGAAGACCACCTCCGCCGTGCCGGAGTGCTCTACCCGCTTGCCTCCGTGATCAGCGCAACGGGCGCGCGGCTGATTTCGCCGCAGGTTGGTATCGCGCACGTGTTCGGCACGGTGTTTGCGGCGGTGACCGAATTCGCACAGAGCGGTGAGTGGAAACGGGTCAAGGCTTGTCGAAACCCGCCATGTCACTTCGGGTTCTTCGACCGGACCCGCAATGGTGTGGCGC
>DATIOT010000338.1:0-1853 GCA_035472875.1 Mycobacterium sp. | reverse complement strand
GTCCGCCGACGTGATCGGCTTGCTCGACAACGTCGGCGCAGAGCGGGCGGTGCTCATCGGTCACGACTGGGGTGCCCCGGTGGTGTGGGGCTCGGCGCAGCTGCATCCGGACCGGGTGGCAGCCGTGGTCGGTTTGAGCGTTCCGCCGGTGCCGCGGGCGCAGATTCCGCCGACGCAGGCGTTTCGCATGCTGTTCGGCGACAACTTCTTCTACATGCTCTATTTCCAAGAGCCCGGGGTCGCCGACGCCGAACTGGCTGCCGACCCGGCCAAGACCCTGCGGCGCATGATCGGCGGCTTGCGCGCGTCGGGTGACGCTGCTGACGCGGTGCGGATGATCGCCCCCGGGCCGGAGGGCTTCATCGAGCGGCTGCCCGAACCGGACGGCCTGCCTAGCTGGATCAGCGCCGACGAACTCGACCACTACGTCGCCGAGTTCAGCCGCACCGGTTTCACCGGCGGCCTGAACTGGTACCGGAACATGGACCGCAACTGGGAGCTGTTGGCCGACCCACCGGCCGCCACCATCTCGGTGCCGGCGCTGTTCGTCGCCGGCACCGACGATCCGGTGGGGGCCTTCATGCGCCGCGACCGCACCGCCGAGTTGGTGACCGGTCCGTACAGCGAGGTGATGATCGAGGGCGCAGGACACTGGCTGCAACAGGAGTGCCCTGACCAGGTCAACAAGGCGGTGCTGGACTTCCTGTCTGGTTTGAAGCCATGACGAACCGCCCCTTGAACTTCGGTGTCTTCATCACACCGTTTCACCCGACCGGCCAATCTCCCACGGCGGCACTCGAATACGACATGGAGCGAGTGGTCGCACTGGATCGGCTGGGTTTCGACGAAGCCTGGTTCGGTGAACATCACTCCGGCGGCTACGAGCTGATCGCCTGCCCGGAGGTGTTCATCGCCGCCGCGGCCGAACGGACCAAGCACATCCGGTTGGGCACCGGTGTTGTGTCGCTGCCCTACCACCATCCGCTGATGGTGGCCGACCGCTGGGTGTTGTTGGATCATCTGACCCGCGGCCGGGTGATGTTCGGTACCGGTCCCGGCGCCCTGCCGTCGGACGCCTACATGATGGGCATCGATCCGGTGGAGCAGCGTCGGATGATGCACGAATCGCTCGAGGCGATCCTGGCTTTGTTCCGCGCCGCACCCGGCGAGCGGATCAGTCGCCATTCCGACTGGTTCACGCTGCGCGACGCGCAATTGCACATCCGCCCCTACACCTGGCCCTATCCGGAAATATCAACGGCGGCAATGATTTCCCCGTCCGGACCGCGGCTCGCCGGTGCGCTCGGCACGTCATTGCTGTCGCTGTCGATGTCGGTCCCGGGCGGGTACGCGGCACTGGACAACACCTGGGAGGTGGTGTGCGAGCAAGCCGGAAAGGCCGGACATGACGAGCCCGACCGGGCGAACTGGCGGGTGCTCGGCATTCTGCATCTGGCCGACACCCGGGATCAGGCGATCGACGACTGCACCTACGGCCTGCAGGACTTCGCGAAGTACTTCGGCGCGGCAGGCTTCGTGCCACTGGCCAACCTTGTCGAGGGCGCGCAGTCACCCCGCGAGTTCGTCGAAGACTATGCGTCGCGGGGTAATTGCTGCATCGGCACACCCGAAGATGCGATCAGCTATATCGAGGATTTGCTGGAGCGGTCCGGCGGATTCGGCGGCTTCCTGGTGCTCGGCCACGACTGGGCATCCCCGCAGGCTACCTACCACTCGTATGATCTGTTCGCCTGCAAGGTGATTCCACATTTCAAAGGCCAATTGGAGGCGCCGCGGGCATCGCACGAATGGGCCAAGGGCATGCGTGACCAATTACTCGGCCGCGCCGGCGA
>DATIOT010000337.1:0-1572 GCA_035472875.1 Mycobacterium sp. | reverse complement strand
CACCCGCTCCATCGTCAACACCCGCTCGGTGGTGAAGTCCCAGTACACCTGCGGCACCCGGATGTTCTTGCCCAGCGGCGACGCGTGCAGGTGGGAGACCCATGCGTCCATCGACTGCGCCTCGAGCCGGAAGTCCAGCTCTTCGGCCAGGTTGTCGGAAAAGTCGGCCACTACATCTTGTGCCGACAGGCGGCGGCCCAGCTTGGCCAGCTCGACGGCCTGCGCGAAGCGCTTCAGGATCTGCAGGTCCGCGGCGACGCGGCGGCGAATGCCCGGCCGCTGGATCTTGACGACAACGTCCTCGCCGCTGTGCAGGGTCGCGTAGTGCACCTGGGCGATGGACGCCGATGCGAACGGTTCTTCCTCGAAGGTGGCGAACAACTCGGACGGCTGGCCGCCGAGCTCCTCCACGAGGAGCTTGTGCACCTCGTCGGTGTCGGCGGGTGGCACCCGGTCGAGCAGGCCGCGGAATTCACGAGACAGCGACTCGCCGAACGCCCCGGGGCTGGACGCGATGATCTGTCCGAACTTCACATACGTCGGCCCCAGGTCGGCAAAGGTCTGCGGAAGCTGCTTGATCACCTTCTGCTGCCATGGGCCCCTGCCCGGCAGCTTGGTGACGACGCGAGTGGCGGTGCGGGTGACCTGCCAACCAGTGACTGCCACCCGGGCCGCTTCGACCGGCAAGGGCACCCGGTCGAGCCTGGCCACCTCGCGGTGTTTGGTGGAACTCATTCCAGCAGTCTGCCAAACCAGCGGTGTCAAGTCCCAATTCGGTGTGACGCCACTCACTTAGCCGTCCAGGGCTGTACCCAGCCCTCGATCTGCCAGCCTTCCAGCCCGGCGATCAACTCGTACATGGTGGCGCCGTCGATGGTTTCCCGGATGATGTCGGCGTGTCCGGCGTGCCGGGCCAGCTCGTTGATCACGTGCAGGATCACCCAGCGCACCGACCAGGCCTCCTGGTTTTTGGGGAACCATGGAATGTCCTGCGGAACAGGCACCGCGGCGTCGAGGTCCGCGATTTCCACCAGCCGCAAAGATTTCGCATTCTGGGCTTCGAATGCCCGCAGCAGCACATCCAACGTCTCGTCGAGCCGCATCACATGCTGGTCCCCGAAATCCTTGGCGATCTCCTCGAACGGCCGGGTGTCTTTCGGCGGCGCTTCCGGCGCGGCGGCGGCTCGTGCCATCCAGGTGCGTTGCATCTCGGTGACGTGCTTGACCAGCCCACCGATCGATAGCGCACTCACCGAAGGTGAGGACCGGGCCTGTTCGTCGGTGAGGCCATACGACGCCGCGAAGTAGGCGCTCTGGTGGAACGCCAGGAACTCGCGAAGGGCACTGCGTTCGTCGGCGACGGGCGGAGCGAGGGCAGGCATTTCTCAAATCCTCCTGGTTGGCGGTTTGGTTGTGGCATTGAGCGTTGCATCAATAGGTGACAGTCGTCCTTGCCGCAACGGCTTTATCGGGTCAGCGGGTCGCAGTAGGGTGCGGGAATGCAGGTGATTTCGGCGGAGTCGACGGAGCTTTTCGTCGGGCCGCCGGACGCGCCGTTGCAGCTGGCGCGTG
>DATIOT010000336.1:0-2570 GCA_035472875.1 Mycobacterium sp. | reverse complement strand
AGGTCGATGTCGGCAACCCCGACGACATCGTAGCGGCGCGTCAGGCGGGTCATCAGATGGCCCGCGACCTGGGTTTCTCGTTGACCGATGTCACGATGATCGCGACGGCGATCTCGGAAGTCGCCCGCAACATCACCAGCTACGCCGGTTTCGGTTCGATTCGGGTTGCAGTGGAAGACAGAGAAGGGCGCCGAGCGCTGGTGGTGCGCGCCGAGGACGACGGTCCCGGAATTGCGAACATCGAAAGGGCAATGGAGGACGGCTATTCCACCGGTCGTGGGCTGGGGCTCGGCCTGCCAGGCGCACGCCGGCTGATGGACCGCATGACCATCGAGTCCACACCGGGTCAAGGGACAGTCATCGAGATGTGGAAGTGGATTCCGAACAATGGCTGAGCACGGTTGGCTGGGTCCGATCGAGTGGGCGGCCAAGGCGAGCGCGCGGCCCGGTGAAAACATCTGTGGCGACAAGCTTATCGCCGTCGATGTCGACGGCACCGGCGCGCTCATCGGCGTGCTGGACGGTCTGGGCCACGGCAAGGAAGCCGCGGCGGCGGCCAAATGCGGTGTAGACGTGCTCCGATCTGGCCGTGCCGAGCCACTCGACGTGCTCGTTCAACGATGTCACCGTGCCTTGTCCGGCACCAGAGGGGTCGCGATGACGCTGGCGCACATCGATTTTCGTGCCGACATCCTGAAGTGGATCGGCATCGGCAACGTCACCGCCGACCTGGTCGCCAAACACCCGGCCGGTCTCGAGGTACGGTCCTCGGCACGCCTTACCGGTGGCATCGTCGGCTACCGGATACCCGAAGTGCTGACACCGCAAGAAGTTCCGATCCGGCCCGGAGACCTGCTCGTGATGGCCAGCGACGGTATCGTCGAAGACCACCTGGACGGCATCGACTTCTCCGCCTCGTCGTTGACGATCGCCAACCAGATTCTGCACACGCACGCCAAAGGCAACGACGACGCGCTGGTGCTGGCGGCGCGTCACAGAGGCGCATCGGGATGACACGCGCCGTCGGCGACTTCCAAGCGGTGTACGCCACCGCGCTGCGTACCTACCTGGAAGCGCGCGGCGAGGAAGACCTCGCGGTCGGCCACGAGCTGGGACGCCGTGCATTGCAAGAAGGCATCAGCATGCTCGACATCATCGAGAACCACTCCTGGCTGATCAACGATCTGGCGCAGAGTAGCAGCGGCGTCGACCTGGCCGCCGCGCTGGCCTTCCTGTTGCAGACCCTGGCGCCGCTCGACGTTGCGACCCGTGGATTTCTCGATGGCACAAGGCGTTACGAGGAACAGCGGGCCCGCGCCGAAGATCTGGCCGACCGCGACGAGTTCCGCAGCGCCTTGGTGAATTCGTTGCAGGAGGGCTTCTTCGTCGCCAATCATGAAGGCGCGGTGACCGAAGTCAACGATGCATTCACCAGAATAACCGGCCACCCGAGCCACGGTGTCCCCTACGCGTGGCCGCACCCGTGGCTGGTCGACCAGAAAGCGGCGCGGCAGCAACAGTTACGGCTCAACCAGGAGAGTCAAGTTCAGTACGAGACACCGATTCGGCATCGAGATGGCCGGCTGGTGTGGGTGACGGTCAACATCAACAGGGTAACCGCGGATGTCGCCGACAACGACGTGTACGTAGGGACGATTCGCGACATCACCGCCGAACGTGCCTTTGCGGCACGGGAAAGCGCGGTGCTGCGCTTGGCCACTGCCGTCAGCGTGGCCAAAAGCGTCGCCCAGGTACTCGCGATCACCCTCGACGAGTGCCGCGTCACGCTCGACGTACACCGGGTGGTCGCCGCGGTGTGGCCGACGAACGGCGGTGACCCGACGATTCAAGTGGCCGGCGAGAACGCCACCGTGCCCTGGCGTCAGCTGGATCCATTGCTGCGTGAGATATTTCAACAGGCGCGCCATCAACTACCGCTCACGGTGCAGCCGATCGAACGGCCGGATAATCCGGGCGCGGCGGGCGGAATCGTTGCCGTGCTCACCGGCGGCGGAGACGTCGCGCTGTGGCTGGAGCTCCGCGTGCCGCGCCGGGTCAGCGCGGAGGATCGTCTGCTGGTCACCGTGCTCGTCGGACACCTCGGGCTGGCAATACAGCATGTGCGTCAATTCGAGACCGCGCGCGAGACTTCGCTGACACTGCAGCACGCGATGCTGGCGCCAACGGAGCTGCCGCCCGGCTTCGCGGTCCGCTACGAACCCGCGGTGTCGCCGTTGGAGATCGGCGGCGACTGGTATGACGTGCTGCGGCTGGGCGACCACCGGATCGGTATCATCGTCGGCGACTGTGTGGGACGCGGCCTGTCCGCGGCCGCGGTGATGGGTCAGCTTCGCAGCTCTGCACGGGCGCTGCTACTCACCGGTGCCGAGCCGGCCATGCTGCTCGAAGAACTCGACGCCGTGGCCGAGCTGATCCCAGATGCCTTCTGTACCACCGTCTTCCTCGCGGTTCTGGATACCGGGTCGGGTGAATTCTGCTACAGCTGCGCAGGCCACCTGCCCGCTGTACTGGCTGCGCCACATTCCGGGCCGACGCTGCTCACTGACGCT
>DATIOT010000335.1:0-24778 GCA_035472875.1 Mycobacterium sp. | reverse complement strand
GACGTACTTGAACAGCCAGTACCACATGGCCCTCCCTCTCGCCCGTATCGATGATGGTGTTGGCGACAACTGTACCGATCCACAGCGCAAGGGACCAGCTTCGGCTGCGAGCGGATCACTCCTCGACGGTGACCGGGATGGGCTGGTAACGGGTCTTCACGGCGGCTTCCCCAGCGGTGGTCCCCGCGTCCGGCTCGGTCGTGACGCCGCCGCCGGGCGGTCCGTCGGGTGGCGGTTCGGGTGGCGGTTTCGCTGACCGGTCGATGTCGTCGACGATCGCACGGATCACTTCGAGCAAGGCGATGCTGTGGTCCGCGATGACGGTGAGCAGCGGGTGCTGATCGCCGGTGGCCAACGCGGCCAGCGCGCACACCGGACACCACACTTGCTGGCACTTGCCGGTCCCGACGCCTGCGCCGGCCGTCAAGGCGGCCGCGGTCCGCACCGCAGGGTCGATCCCATCCAGGATTGCCTGGGCAAGCTTGCGCAGCTCCGGACCAATATCGGGATGAGCCCCACTCACTTAGGCCACACCTCCGGATCTGGTCGAAAACGAACTGTCAGCTCACTGCCCCGCAGATGTGCGTCCAGCACGCTGCACCGCCGCAGTACGGACGCCAACCGAACCCTGCGCCGCAACCCGCCGGCGCTGATGATCAGATCGTCGTCGACCCGCCCCAACGACAGCGTGCCGGGGTCGAGTTGGGGTAACGCTAGCCGCATTCGGTAGATCGACCCAAGGCCCGACCCGGATTCCAGGTCAACGATAGGACGCAACGGCCCCGGCGGCGGCGTTCCACGCCGACGACGGGCACTGTCGAGCAGTCCGCCCAGCGCCTTGGGGCCGATCGGCTCGCCGGACAGGTGCGGGGTCAGCACCAGCGCCACGTCACCGATGGTGGCGTCGAGTTCGTCGAGCACAGCCTGTTGTTCGGAGATGCGGTCGGCATACCAGTAGAACGCCGGGTGGTCGGGCAAGTTGCGGTACTCGTAGGACTCGTCTTGCACCAGAACCTGATTGACGATCAGCTCCTCGACGCGCACGCCCATCAGTGCCAATGAACCCAGCGTCCGGACCGCCTCGGCCGCGACCACCCGCTCAGGGGTCAGCACCAGATGCGCAGTGACCAGCTCTCCGTCGGTCAGCAATGCGCTGAGCCGGTCAACGCTGGCGCTGATGCGTTCCAGCAATTCGACCGCCGCGGCCGTCCGGGCATCGTCGGCGGTGATGGATAGCCGGCGATGGCGCGGCCATGCGCGCTCCACGTACAGGCCGAAGGTGGCGGGCAAGGTGAGCATTCGCAACGCATCCGCGGTCGAGGCGCAGTCGACGACGATGCGATCCCATCGCCCGGAGGCTGCGAGCTGACCGACCGCGTGCAGCCCGAGCACCTCCTGGATGCCCGGCAACGCTGAGAGTTCTTCGGGGGCAATGGTGCTCAACTCGGAGTCGGGGAACCGCCGATCCAGTGCGTTGACCACCTCATGCCACCGGGACTCGAGCAGGGCCAGGGTGTCCAGCGCGAGTGCGTCGAGAAAGCCACCGCCCGCCTCGGCGTCATCGGCGAGCACCCGCACCAGTTCGTCCTGACCGCTCGGCGGCACCGGGACACCCAGCACGTCGCCCAGCGAGTGCGCCTGGTCGGTGGACACGACCAGCACCCGCTGACCCTCGCTCGCATCACAGACCGCGGTAGCAGATGCCAGGGTGGATTTTCCTACCCCGCCCTTCCCAACGAACAGGCTGATCCGGGCCGGGGTGGGCGCAGCGGACTCACTCAGCCTCGACTCGTTTCTTCAGATCCTTCAAAGCGGTGTCGGTCAGCCTGCGCTCGGCCTTGCGCTTGAGCAAGCCGATGATCGGGATGGCAAGGTCCACCGAGAGCTCGTAGGTGACGTCGGTGCCAGAACCTTTGGGCGCCAAGCGATATGAGCCTTCAAGGGAACGCAACAGCGAGCTGGAAACCAGGGTCCAGCTCAGCGAGTGGCGGTCTGCCGGCCACTGGTAGGACATGACCAAGGTGTCTTTGATGACGCCGGCGTCCATCACGAATCGCACGACCTTCGGGTAGCCGTCGGCGCCTCTCTCCTGCACCTCGGCTTCCTTGTACTCCGAGATCCACTCCGGGTAGGAATCGATATCGGCGATCACCTCCAACACCGTGGCCGGCTCCGCCTCGATGTGAATGGTCTGCGTCGTCTTCTCCGCCACCTGGCTGCTGCCCTCTCTCCCGCAAGCGGGTCGACCCGGCGATCTGCGCTAGTACCGTGGCCTTCCGGCCGAAACGGTACTCTCCGTGCGAACCTTGACCCGGCTAAACTACCGGAGAAACACCGACCGGACGTGACCGTTCCAGCGTCGTCTTGACATCAAAGGCCATTTTCTTGCCCGCCACCCGACGGCGATGTGTCATTTTCGTCAAGTTCAGCTTGGCCAGCTGCCAGGCCGCCAGGCCGGTCGGTTCGGCGTGCAGGAAGTAATGCAGCACAACCCCGTCCAGCGACGGTTCCAGCCAGATCTCCATGGTGCCGGTCAACGCACCGGTCACCGCCCAGCGGATCCCCTTTTCAGCACGGTCCTCGACAACCTGCAGCCGCAGATCGGGCCACCACCGACGCCAGCTCGACCGATTGGCGAGCGCGGCCCCGACCCGTGCACCGTCGGCGGCGACGAACGTCTGGTCCGCGACCTGGATGCTGTACATCGCCTCAGCTTCACACACCAATCTGAGACGCCCATGTGCGGGCGCGTCGCAATCGTAGTCGTGGCCCAACCGACTGCCGCCGTGCTGCGCGAATGCTCGGATTAGGCTGGGCGACAGCAAGCCGGCCCCCCGGAAACGTCACTATGTCAAACGAGGTCATAAGAGTGCGTGAGTACAGTGTCCCCGCCCGCTTTTCCGTAGGCGAGCACGACAACATCGCGGCCATGGTCTTTGAGCATGAGCGAGACGATCCCAGCTTTGTCATATTTCAACGTCTGATCGACGGCGTGTGGACCGACGTCACGTGCGCCGAGGCGGCCGGGCAGGTTCGCTCCGCTGCGCTGGGCTTGATCTCCCTGGGAGTGCAGGCCGGTGACCGGGTGTCCATCTTTTCGGCCACCCGCTATGAGTGGGCGATCCTCGATCTCGCAATCCTGTCCGTGGGCGCGGTCACCGTGCCGATCTACGAGACGTCATCGGCCGAGCAGGTGCGCTGGGTGCTGCAGAACTCGGAAGCGGTGTTGGCGTTCGCCGAAACCGACGCACACGCCGCAATGGTCACCGAACTCACCGCCGAGCTGCCCGCCCTGCGCCGGGTGCTGCATATCGACGGTTCGGGTCCCAAAGCGCTCGACCAGCTCGTCGAGGCCGGCGCGTCGGTTGACCCCGCTGAGCTGACCGCCCGCCTTGAGGCGCTGCGTGCCGAGGACCCGGCAACGCTCATTTACACCTCGGGCACCACCGGACGACCCAAGGGCTGCCAACTGACCCATTCCAACCTGCTTTACGAGACTCGGGGCGCCAAGGAATCTCTCCCGACGCTATTGAACGAAGGGCAGCGGCTGCTGATCTTCCTGCCACTGGCCCACGTGCTGGCCCGGTCGCTCACCTTGTCGGCGTTCGCCAACAAGGTGACCGTCGGATTCACCAGCGACATCAAGAACCTGCTGCCGATGTTCGCGGTGTTCAAACCGACGGTGGTGGTGTCGGTGCCGCGGGTGTTCGAGAAGGTTTACAACACAGCCGAGCAAAACGCCGCCAATGACGGCAAGGGGCGGATCTTTGCGATAGCCGTGCAAACCGCGGTCGACTGGAGCCAGGCGCAAGACCGCCGCGGACCCGGCCTGCTGCTGCGCGCCAAGCATGCGTTGTTCGACCGGCTTGTTTACCACAAGCTGCGCGCGGCGCTGGGCGGCGACTGCCACGCGTCGGTCTCGGGTGGCGCACCGCTGGGCGCGCGACTGGGCCACTTCTACCGTGGTGTGGGTCTCACCATCCATGAGGGCTACGGGCTGACCGAGACCAGCTCGGCCATCACGGTCAACCAGGTCGGCAAGGTCAACATCGGGACCGTCGGAACGTTGTTACCCGGCAACAGCATGCGCATTGCCAACGACGGTGAGCTGTTGGTGCGAGGCGGCGTGGTGTTCAGCGGCTACTGGCGCAACGAGCAGGCCACCAACGAGGCATTCACCGACGGCTGGTTCAAGACCGGCGATCTCGGCGCGCTCGACGAGGACGGCTTCTTGAAGATCACCGGCCGCAAGAAGGAAATCATCGTCACCGCCGGCGGTAAGAACGTCGCCCCCGCAGTGCTCGAGGACCAACTGCGGGCGCACCCGCTGATCAGCCAGGCCATGGTGGTAGGCGACGCCAAGCCGTTCATCGGCGCACTGATCACCATCGATCCCGAGGCATTCGGCGCCTGGAAGGAGCGCAACCACAAGCTGGCCGACGCGTCAGTGGGCGATCTGGCCACCGACCCCGACCTGTTCGCCGAGGTGGACGCCGCCGTCAAGAACGCCAACCTGGCGGTGTCACACGCCGAGTCGATTCGCAAATTCCGCATCCTGCCGGTCGACTTCACCGAGGACACCGGTGAACTGACACCGACGATGAAGGTCAAGCGCAGCGTGGTGGCCGAGAAGTTCGCCTCCGATATCGAATCGATCTACGAAAAGGACTAACCGGCCGGTCGCCGACCTGGGGGCACCGCCCGCTTGCGGGGGACACGCAGCGTGGCGCCACCAGGCGAGCGTCACGCCGGCGTGGCGCTGGAGGGCTCGCCGCGCAGGAGGTCGGCCAGCCGGGCCGCCAGTGTGTCCCAGCGCCACTGGGACGTCACCCACTCGCGCCCGGCTGCACCCATCGCGGCGGCCCAGTCGCGATCGGTAAGCACCTCGGTGACGGCGTCGGCGACCTCGTCCACCGAGCGGCCGTCGACCACTAGCCCAGTCTTGTTGTGCTGCACGGCTTCTGGAGCTCCACCAGACTCGCCGGCGATTACCGGCACGCTGGTCGCCGAGGCCTCCAGAAATACGATGCCCAAGCCCTCGACGTCCATGCCCGCCCCGCGGGTGCGGCATGGCATCGCGAACACGTCAGCCAGCGCGTAGTGGGCGGGCAGTTCGGCGGCAGGTACACCGCCGGTGAATGTCACGTGGTCGGCCACCCCATCTTCCTCGGCCAGCTTGCGCAGCGCCTGCAGATACGGACCGCCGCCGACGATCACCAGGGCGGCTCCGTCGACGCGTCGCCGGATCGACGGCAATGCTCTGATCAGCATGTCCTGGCCTTTACGCGGCACCAGCCTGGACACGCACACCACGGTGGGCCGCTCGCCCAACCGGTAGCGCTCACGCAACCCGGCGCGGCCGGCTGGATCGGGCCGGAACCGGTCGGTGTCCACCCCCGGCGGCAGGTATTCCAACGAGGCCGCGGGTCCGAAGGCCGGCGCGAACCGCGACCGGGTGTAGCGGCTGACGAACGTCACAACGTCGGTGCCGTCGCCGATGCGACGCAGCACCGATCGGGCAACCGGAAGCATCGACCAGCCCACTTCGTGGCCGTGCGTGCTGGCCAGCACCCGAGTCGCCCCGGCCTGCCGGGCCCGCGACGCCAGCAGGGCCAACGGTGCGGCCGCACCGAACCAAACGGTGTCGATGCCGTGGTCGGCGATCAGCCGGCGCATCCGGGCATCGACCGTCGGGCCGGGCAGCATGAGCGTGCCCGGATGGCGCACGACTCGATAGCCCGCAGCACGAGCTGAGTCGTCGAAGGCGTCGGCGCCCTTCCACTGGGGTGCGTACACCGTCATGGAATGCGACCCGGCGTCAACCAGCCGACTGACGAACTCGCCCAGGTAGGACTGGATGCCGCCCGGTCGGGGCGGAAAGTCGTTGGTTACCAGCAGGACCCGGCTCACCTGCGTCAGGCTAGCCGACCATCCACTGCTTCCAGCGCGCGAGCAGCGCGGCCGAGTCGGTGCCGATCACATCGTGGACGGCGGTGAGCAGGTCGGCGTGCCCGACTCCGCAAGCCGCCAGGTAGAACGCCCGCAGCTGCGCCGTCCCGTAGGTATCGGCGACGAAGCGGGCGAACCACCATGCGCGCTCATAAGCCAACGAGCGCTGCGGCCCGGGTGTGTCCAGGTCGACATCCGAGGGCAGCGTCAGAGCAGCGGACAGCGCGTCGGCGGGCACGGGGGTGATCGGCCGGGCAACGAAATCGGCTACCCCTTCGGTCAACCACCGAGGCGCGTCCAGGGCAGTGTCGGCGCGTGCCGCGTAATGAAAAAGCTCGTGGGCCAACACTATTCGGAATGCCGGTTCGGTCATGTTGGCCGCGCCCGGCGCGAACACAATCCGTTGGCCAACCGCTATCCGGTGAGCGAGATCGACGCGGTCGACGACGGTCACCGCCGCGATATCGGCCCACTGGGATGCCAGCCCACCGCCGGCGGCGGCGCGAAACTCTTCATCTGAGCCGGCGGCGACGACTGTGATATCGCGCGGCCAATCAACTCCCCAGAAGGCCTCTACTTGGTCGATCGCGGCGCCGATGTTCGACGCGACACGAGACAGCAGGCGATCGCCGGCCGGATCGCCGAGGCCGAGCAGCCGGACGGCGCGGTCACGTACGACCAAGGGCGTCGGCGCGGCGGGTCTTGCCGGACTATCGCGCGCCGCGCGCAACGGCACGGCCGCGGCCACAATCAGCTCAACAACAAAGACCCAGGCCAGCAGAATCGAAAGCCACCGGCGCTGCGGGATGAGCCGCCTCGAGCCGCGGCGTTCAGTACCGGCGGGCGTCGTAGATCGGGCCGGAGGAGTTCATCGGCACCACCCGCACCGGCACGCCATAGGTGGAGGAATGGATCATCATGCCGTCACCAATGTAGATGCCGGCATGCGACGCATCGGAATAGAAGGTCAGCACGTCGCCGGGCTGCAGATCCGACATCGCCACCGGCTGCCCGCCGTGGGCCAGCGCCTGGCTGGAGTGCGGCAGCGAGATACCGGCTTGCTGGAATGCCCACATCACCAATCCGGAGCAGTCGAACCCGCCGGGTGCGGCACCGCCCCACACATAAGACGATCCGACCTGGGTCAACGCGGCCTGTACGACGGTCGCGCGGTCACCGCCGCCGCTGCCGCCAGGAAGCGGTGCAGGGATCCCGCCGGGAGGTGGAGCCTCACCAGGTGCTTGCCCGCCAGGCGGTGGCGTACCGGGCGGCAAGGCGTCAGGCGCCGGCGCGCCAGGTGCCGGCGCCGCCGCCGGGACCGGCCCGGGGTCGGCGAGCGCGGTCCGCTGCCCTGGCGACAAGGACATGTACTGCGACTTGACGACGGCGATCTGTACCTGCAACTGGCTCTGCTTGGACTGCAGGCTAGCCCGGACCGCGGCCGCCTGTTCGGCCGCGCTCCTGGCCTCGGCGGCGGACTTGGCGGATGCCTGCTCGGCCTTGGCGGCCTGCTCTCCGGCAACCCGGTAACTCGCCATCTGGGTGCGCATTTCAGTCGCCATCAGGCGTTGCACCGCCATCTTGTCGATCAGACCTTGCGGTGATTCCGCGGTGAGCATGGCCTCCATGCCGTCGACGCGGCCACCCATGTATGTCGCCGCGGCGAGTTTGTTGACAGCGGTTTGGAATGTGGCGAGGCGAGCCTTGGCCCCATCCACGGCGGCCTGGTCATCCGCGTGCTTCTTGTCTGCGGCCCGCTGGGCTGCCAGCTTCTCGTTCAGGTCGAGCTGCGCGCTGTGCATCGCTTCGGTGGTCTGCTCAGCCTGACGAGACAACTCGTTGAGTCTTGCCACCGCGTCTTCGGCCGGGTCGGCTGCCACACTCGCGGCAAGAGCGCCCGATAAAACCATCAAGCCCGCCAGCATCCCGACGATAGAACGTGCGAGGGCACGCGCAATCGGGTACTCAGAGCCGAAACTCAAGATTTGCATCCTTAAACGGCCATCGACGTACGCCGCCGAGCTGGTTTAGGTCTCAAACAGGTTACGAAACGATATCGACGTTTGTCCAAACGAGATCATTAAGAATTTAGAAAGAATTCTGTCATTTCTTTGTGAATGACGGCCCGCATACCGATAATCCAGCGCTTTTGGCGCACAGCGCAATTAAGCGACACCGGACCCGCGATCGCGGCGGATCGGCACCAAACGCAATCTCGGCGCCAACCCTACATCGGCGAGCACTTCCAGAGCGGCACGCTCATCCTGCAACAGAGTTTGCGGTACCCCGAGTAACACGCTGACCACACAGTCGCGGCATCCCGGGCCACGCACCGCGCAGTCGTCGCAGTCGATAACTACCGGTGCGCCAGGCCCTGGCGCACCGACGCTTTTGCTGTTGGGTCCGCCGCTTTGTGCCATCGGGTCGGTCCTCTCGGTTGGGCTCCCGGTCGGGCTACCCGAACGCTAACCGCAGGCACCGACATCTATCCGCCAGAGCCGCCTGGCGTGGGAACTCCGCCGGGTGTCGGTGGACATGCCTAACGTCGCGGCTATGGGTGCGACCGGTGCGACTCAGCTGAGTTTCGCCGACTTGGGATCAGCCTGGGAGCCGGCCGCCTTCGCAACCGAAGATGTCTCGTTGCGCGAAACCACCTTTGTCGTGGTGGACCTGGAGACCACCGGCGGACGCACGCGCAGTACTGCCGGAACACCTGCTGACGCCATCACCGAGATCGGGGCGGTCAAGGTCCGCGGCGGCGTCGTGCTTGGTGAGTTCGCCACCCTGGTTGACCCGCAGCGCAGCATCCCGCCCCAGATCGTGCAGCTCACCGGCATCACCACGGCAATGGTGTGCGACGCCCCGACCATCGACGCCGTACTGCCGATGTTTCTGGAGTTCGCCGGTAGTTCGGTGCTTGTCGCCCACAACGCCGGGTTCGACATCGGGTTCCTTCGGGCCGCCGCCCAGCGCTGCGAAATCCCTTGGCGCCGACCGCAGGTGTTGTGCACGGTCCGGCTGGCCCGGCGGGTGCTGAGCCGCGAGGAAGCGCCCAGCGTACGGCTGGCCGCGCTGGCACGGTTGTTCGCCGTCGCCGCCCAGCCCACCCACCGCGCCCTCGACGACGCCCGCGCCACCGTCGACGTGCTGCACGCACTTATCGAGCGGGTGGGCAACCAGGGCGTGCACACCTACGCCGATCTGCGCTCGTATCTGCCGCACGTGACGCCAACACAGCGACGCAAGCGGGTGCTCGCCGACGGCCTGCCGCACCGGCCGGGCGTGTATTTGTTCCGCGGGCCGTCGGGCGAGGTGCTCTATGTCGGCACCGCCGTCGACCTGCGCCGTCGGGTAAGCCAGTACTTCAACGGCACCGACCCGCGTGGCCGGATGAAGGAGATGGTCACCCTGGCCGGCGCGGTCGACCACGTCGAGTGCGCGCATTCGCTCGAGGCCGGTGTGCGCGAACTGCGGATGTTGGCCGCACACGCCCCGCCGTACAACCGCCGGTCGAGGTTCCCGCACCGGTGGTGGTGGGTGGCGCTGACCGATGAGGCCTTTCCGCGCCTGTCGGTGGTGCGGTCGCCGCGGCACGACCGTGCAATAGGCCCGTTTCGGTCGCGCGCCGACGCCGCCGAGACCGCAGCCTTGATGGCGCGCTTCACCGGGGTTCGAACCCGTACCGCGCGGTTGGCGCGTTCGGCGCTGCACGGACCGGCCTGCCCCGAGCTTGAGATCTCGCCCTGTCCGGCGGCCCGCGACGTGACAGCCGCGCAATACGCCGAAGCGGCGCACCGCGCCGCGGAACTGATCGACGGCCTGGACAACAGCGCCCTGGCCGCAGCCGTGCAGCAGGTCACGGCGCTTGCCGAGCGTTGTCGCTACGAGAGCGCCGCGCGATTGCGCGACCACACCGCCACCGCCGTCGAGACCCTGTGGCGCGGCCAGCGGCTACGCGCCCTGGCCGCGGTGCCCGAGCTGATCGCCGCCGCAGCGGACGGCAACGGTGGCTACCATCTTGCCGTCATCCGCTACGGCCAACTCGCCGCGGCCGGTACCGCCAGACGTGGGGTGCCGCCGATGCCGGTGGTCGACGCCATTCACGCTGGCGCACAGGCGATCCTGCGAGTGCCGGCCCCACTGGGTGGGGCGCTGGTCGAGGAGATCGCGCTCATCGCACGCTGGTTGGCAACCCCGGGGGTGCGCATCGTTCGGGTCTCGGACCACGGGTGGACCTCACCGCTGCGGTCTGCCGGCCCCTGGACAGCGTGGGCGGCATCGGCGCGCTCGGCACGACTGGCAGGCGAGCAGGCGATCCGGGGTTGGGACTCAGACCTGTTGGCTGAACCGCACCCATCGCGCGAGCAGCTGTTCGGCCGCGCCGGAGTCGATGGCCGCGCCGGCGCGCTGCAACCCGTCCTCCCACGCCGGCAACCATTCAGCGCGGCTGGATAGCCCGGCATGGGCGACGATCGCGCCGGCGGCGTTGAGTACGACGGCGTCCCGGACCGGACCCTTGGCACCGGCCAGCACCGCACGCACCTCATCCGCATTGGCTTGCGCGTCGCCGCCCAGCAGCTCGTTGAGTTCGGCGCGGGCGAACCCGAATCCGGCAGGATCAAAAGTCAGCCTGTCCACCGTGCCCGCCTGAACTCGCCAGATGGTGCTCGTGGTGGTGGTAGTCAACTCGTCGAGCCCGTCGTCGCCGTGCACCACCAGCACGCTGGAGCGGCGCGCCGCGAACACCCCAGCCATCACCTCGGCCAGCTCGGCGAACGCACAGCCGATCAACCCGGCCCGCGGCCAGGCCGGATTAGTAAGCGGCCCAAGGAGATTGAACACTGTCGGCACCCCGATCTCGCGGCGCACCGCGGACGCGTGCCGGTACGACGGATGGAACACCGGCGCGAAGCAGAATCCGATCCCGACTTCGGCGAGACTGCGCGCGACCTGCTCGGGTTCGAGGTCGATGCGCACCCCGAGTGCCTCCAGCGTGTCGGCGCCGCCGGACAGCGACGACGCCGCCCGGTTGCCGTGCTTGACCACCGGCACGCCCGCGGCCGCGACCACGATCGCCGCCATGGTGGACAGGTTGACGGTGTTGACGGCATCGCCACCGGTACCCACGATGTCGACGGTGTCGTTGCGGATCGCGTCGGCGGGCATCTGGCGTGCGTGGCTCAGCATGACGTCGGCCAGCTCGCTCACTTCGGCTGCGGTCGGGACCTTCATCTTCATCGCCACCGCGAAGGCGGCGATCTGGGCCGGCCTCGCGTTGCCCGTCATGATCTGGTCCATCGCCCAGGCGGCCTGACCCCGCGCAAGTTCCCGCCCGTCCATCAAACGGGCCAGGACCTGCGGCCATGACGGTGCCGACCCCCCAGCGCCCTTGAAAGACCCCCCGGGAGAAGAAGCCTCAGATGACAGAGCCACGCGCCGATGGTCCCACGAGTACCAACCGCCCCCCAACCGCCGCCGAAAGCGCAGCGGTATCGGCACGGGCGCGACGCGGAAAACTTCAATTCGGGAAATTTCAGCCCCGGGTAGAGTTCAACAACTACAAAGCGTCATACTTGCGGATGTGACCAGCGCTGTGGGGACCTCGGGTACTGCGATCACGTCACGGGTGCATTCGCTGAATCGCCCAAACATGGTCAGTGTTGGCACCATAGTGTGGCTTTCCAGTGAGTTGATGTTCTTTGCTGGGCTGTTCGCGTTCTATTTCACGGCCCGTGCGCAGGCCGGCGGGAAGTGGCCACCGCCGCCGACCGAGCTGAATCTGTACCAAGCCGTCCCGGTGACGCTGGTCCTGATCGCCTCGTCGTTCACCTGCCAGATGGGCGTGTTCGCGGCCGAGCGCGGCGACGTCTTCGGGATGCGCCGCTGGTATGTGATCACTTTCTTCATGGGCCTGTTCTTCATCCTGGGCCAGGCCTACGAGTACTTCCACTTGTCGACGCACGGCACCACCATTCCCAGCAGCGCCTACGGCAGCGTGTTCTATCTGGCCACTGGCTTCCACGGGCTACACGTCACCGGCGGACTGATCGCCTTCATTTTCCTGCTGGCCCGCACCGCGATGACCAAGTTCACCCCGGCGCAGGCGACGGCCACCATCGTCGTCTCTTACTACTGGCATTTCGTCGACATCGTGTGGATCGCGCTGTTCACCGTGATCTATTTCATCCGATGAGCCGGCGCTGGACGAACAGGAGTGCTCGGTTGAAGAAACTGGGGTCTACCCGATCCGGTGACAGCAAGCCCCGAGGTCAGCGGAGTGATCGCGCGCGACGGCGTCTTCGCCGCCGGTTGTCGGGCGGCCTGTTGCTGCTGATTGCGCTGACCGTCGCCGGCGGGCTGGCCGCCGTGCTGACTCCCACACCGCAAGTAGCCGTCGCCGATGAGTCTTCCTCGGCGCTGCTGCGCACCGGCAAACAGCTGTTCGACACCTCGTGCGTGTCCTGCCACGGCGCCAACCTGCAAGGCGTGCCCGACCACGGGCCGAGTCTGATCGGCGTCGGCGACGCGGCCGTCTACTTCCAGGTGTCCACCGGCCGGATGCCCGCCATGCGGGGTGAGGCCCAGGCGGTCCGTAAAGATCCGATCTTCGATGAGTCACAGGTCGACGCGATCGGCGCCTACGTGCAGGCCAACGGCGGCGGCCCCACGGTGGTGCGCAACCCCGACGGAAGTATCGCGATGGAGTCACTGCGCGGTACCGACCTCGGCCGCGGCGGCGACCTGTTCCGGCTCAATTGCGCCTCGTGCCACAACTTCACCGGAAAGGGCGGGGCGCTGTCATCAGGTAAGTTCGCGCCCGACCTGGGGCCCGCCAACGAACAGCAAATCCTCACCGCGATGCTGACCGGCCCGCAGAACATGCCGAAGTTCTCCGACCGCCAGCTTTCCTTCGAGGCGAAGAAGGACATCATCGGCTACGTCAGGACCGTCGCCGAAGAGCGCCAGCCGGGTGGCTACGGCCTCGGTGGATTCGGACCCGCACCCGAGGGCATGGCCTTCTGGATCATCGGGATGGTCGCCGCCATCGGGCTGACACTGTGGATTGGGGCGCGATCATGAGCGACGTCGAAGACCTCCGCGGCGCTGACACCGACAAGAGCGCCGGGCCGGGCCGTGAGCCCAATGAGGCTGCGCTGGCTGAGATGTCGCAAGACGAACTGGTAGCGCTGGGCGGCAAGCTCGATGGTGTCGACACCGTCTTTAAGGAACCTCGCTGGCCGGTCGCCGACACCAGGGCCGAGAAGCGCGCCGAGCGCGGGGTGGCCCTCTGGCTTTTGCTGGGTGGATTCTTCGGGCTGGCGCTATTGCTGATCTTCTGGTTCTGGCCGTGGGAGTACAAGCCCAAGGAAGCCGCGGGAAGCATCTGGTATTCGCTGGCCACCCCGCTGTACGGCCTGACCTTCGGGCTGTCCATCCTGGCGATCGCTATCGGCGCAATCCTGTTCCAGAAAAGGTTTATCCCGGAAGAGATTTCGATCCAGGAACGACACGACGGTGCCTCTCGCGAGATCGACCGCAAGACGGTCGTGGCAAACCTGACCGACGCCTACCAGGGTTCGACGATCGGACGCCGCAAGCTGATCGGGCTGTCACTCGGCATGGGCCTCGGCGCGTTCGGCCTTGGCACCTTGGTGGCATTTCTCGGTGGCCTGATCAAGAATCCGTGGAAGCCGGTCGTGCCGACGGCCGACGGTATGAAGGCCATGCTGTGGACGTCTGGCTGGACCCCGCGCTACCACGGCGAGACCATCTATCTGGCGCGAGCCACCGGCTCACACACCGGGGCACCGTTCGTCAAACTGCGCCCGCAAGACATGGACGCCGGGGCGATGGAGACCGTCTTCCCGTGGCGGGAGTCCGACGGCGACGGCACCACCCCGGAATCACACGAAAAGCTGAACGCGATCAACATGGGTGTCCGTAATCCTGTGATGCTCATCCGTATCCGGCCCAGCGACATGCCTCGCGTGGTCAAACGCCAGGGTCAGGAGAGCTTCAACTTCGGCGAGTTCTTCGCCTTCAGCAAGGTCTGCTCGCATTTGGGTTGCCCGTCATCGCTGTACGAACAGCAGTCCTACCGAATCTTGTGCCCGTGTCATCAGTCGCAGTTCGACGCATTGCATTTCGCCACGCCGATTTTCGGCCCGGCCGCCCGTGCGTTGGCACAACTGCCGATCACAATCGACACCAACGGGTATCTGGTCGCCAACGGCGACTTTGCCGAGCCCGTCGGACCGGCATTCTGGGAGCGCACCACAACATGAGTCCAAAACTGAGTCCCCCGAAGATCGGTGATGTCCTGGCGCGCCAAGGCGAGGACATCGACACGCGGTATCACCCCTCGGCGGCAGTGCGCAGACAGCTCAACAAGGTCTTTCCGACGCACTGGTCGTTCCTGCTCGGCGAGATCGCGCTCTACAGCTTCATCGTGCTGCTGCTCACCGGCGTGTACCTGACGCTGTTCTTCGATCCGTCCATGACCGAGGTCACCTACAACGGTGCCTACCAACCACTGCGCGGCGTCGAGATGTCGCGCGCCTACGAAACAGCGCTGAACATCTCCTTCGAAGTCCGGGGTGGCCTGTTCGTCCGCCAGATCCACCACTGGGCCGCGTTGATGTTCTCCGCGGCGATCATGGTGCACCTGGCGCGCATCTTCTTCACCGGAGCGTTCCGGCGGCCGCGCGAGGTCAACTGGCTCATCGGTTCACTGCTGCTGATCCTTTCCATGTTCGAGGGCTACTTCGGTTACTCGCTGCCCGACGACCTGCTGTCGGGTATCGGGCTGCGCGCCGCGCTCTCGTCGATCACTCTGGGCATGCCGGTGATCGGGACCTGGCTGCACTGGGCGTTGTTCGGGGGAGATTTCCCCGGCGACATCCTTATCCCGCGGCTGTACGCCATTCACATCCTGCTCTTCCCCGGAATCATCCTGGCGCTCATTGGATTACACCTGGCGTTGGTGTGGTTCCAGAAGCACACCCAGTTCCCCGGCCCGGGCCGCACCGAGCACAACGTCATCGGCGTGCGGGTGATGCCGGTGTTCGCGGTCAAGTCCGGCGCGTTTTTCGCCGCTATCGTCGGCGTCCTGGGTCTGATGGGTGGCCTGCTGCAGATCAACCCGATCTGGAACCTGGGTCCCTACAAGCCATCTCAGGTGTCGGCCGGCTCGCAGCCGGACTTCTACATGATGTGGACCGAGGGCTTGGCCCGTATCTGGCCCCCGTGGGAGTTCTACTTCTGGCATCACACCATTCCCGCCGCGGTCTGGGTCGCCCTGATCATGGGCCTGGTTTTCGTCCTGCTAATCGTCTACCCATTCCTGGAAAAGCGATTTACCGGTGACTACGCGCACCACAACCTGCTGCAACGGCCGCGGGACGTCCCGGTGCGCACCTCGATCGGTGCCATGGCGATCTCCTTCTACATGGTGCTCACCCTCGCGGCGATGAACGACATCATCGCGTTCAAGTTCCACATCTCGCTGAACGCGACGACGTGGATTGGGCGCATCGGGATGGTGATCCTTCCCCCGTTCGTCTACTTCATCGCCTATCGATGGTGCATCGGGCTGCAGCGCAGCGATCGCGCGGTGCTCGAGCACGGCGTCGAGACGGGCATTATCAAGCGGCTGCCGCACGGTGCCTACATCGAGCTACATCAGCCGCTCGGCCCGGTCGACGCCCATGGCCACCCGATACCGCTGGAGTACCAGGGCGCGCCCGTGCCCAACAAGATGAACATGCTGGGCTCGGGCGGAACGCCGGGTAGCGGCAGCTTCTTGTTCGCCGATCCGCCGTCCGAGGATGCCGCACTGCGTGAGGCGGCGCACGCCGCCGAACAACGTGCGCTGACCGCGCTGCGGGAGCACCAAGACGGCATCGTCGGTTCCCCGAACGGCGAGCACGCCGAGCACTAGTTCGAGCCCGGCTAGTGCTCGGCGATCAGGCGGCGCAGTTGCCGAACGTGTAACCACTCGACCACAGGCATCGCCGCGGTGACGATCCCGGCCAGCCCGTAGCCGACCCACGACGGACCATTGTGACCGACGGCCATCAGGTAGGTCGCCGCTGCGACCGCAATCAGCGCGACACCCATCGTGCCCGCCAATATGACGGTGCCGCGCAACCAGACCCGGTCCACAGCCGCACCGGACCATTCGGCGGCCGGCCCCGCCGCTTGCACCCGCTGCGGGCGGGCCCGCTCGGCCACGGTGCGCGCTGCGGCAGCGCCCGGCCTGACCAGGGGCCGGTCCGACACCCGCGCCGGCGTGGTCACCGACCGGACGCCCGGCTCGGCTTGAGCCATGCGGCGAGCCCGCAGGAGCACCGGGATCGCCCCGGCGATGATCAGCGCGGAAACGACGATGACCACGTACAACACCCACGTGGTATGCGGGCTTCTGGCCATTCTGTGAAAGCCCCGGCCCAGGTCCGCCAGCGCGACGGCGGCGGCCACGCTGACGCCTAACAACACCAGCCAGATCGCGGCACACGCCCCGACCAGGATGCGATCGATGACGTCCGGTGGAATGGTGTCCGAACCACGCCGATATGCCGAATATCTGCTGACCATCAGCAGCTCGTCTGCGGTGCGTCGTTGGAGTTCGACGAAAGCACCGCTCCGTCGCTTGTGGTGATCGAGCAATTAAGTCTGCTGACCCGGAAAAGACTGGACGCCTCGACCGAGCCGACATCGGATTGCGAGATCGGTGTCACGGTCATCGACCACGGGATGTACACGTTGTGCTGAGTGCGTCGCCGGCCAGAGGCGTCGACGTAGGTCACCGAAATGATGTCACCCGGCGCTTTGGTGCCGGTCACCGAATAGGTGACTTGCCGCGGCCCGGCCGGTGTCGTGGTAGGCGGCGGAGGCGCTGCCGCCGGTGCCGGCGTCGTAGCCGGTGGCGGTGTCGGAGCGGGCGCCGGCGGGGGCGGTGGTGGTGGCGGAGCGGGCGTCACCGTCACGGTCTGTGTCTCCGTAGCTGTCGGGGGCGGCGGCGGTTCGGTAGTAGGTGGTGGGGGCGGCGGCTTGGTCGTCGTTATCTCGTCCTGCAGTGGCGGCGTGGACGGCGTGGTGGTGGTGCCGGGGTTGGCGAGTTTGCTGGTGTCGGCACGCGTGACCAGCAGCGACACCGAAACCACCAGCGCAATCGCGGCCACGATGGCGGCGACGCCGACCACCCATGGCCAGCGCGGAGCGGCATGTTCATCATCGTGGTCGGATGACTCGTCGTAGCCGTTGTAGTCGTAGAGCCTGATATCGGCCGGCGTATACGGGCCGCTGCTGAAATGCTCGGACTCTGGAGCCGAGTAGGCCTGCGAGTACGCGTCCGTCTGGCCTGCGTCGTCTGCTGCCGCCAGTTCCGCGCTGTCGAAGCCTTCGTCGTCGGGTTCACCAACATGTTCCAATTCGTCGCCGGGCGCGCTGCCGGAATCTGATTCGTGGCTGAGCTCGCGCGCGGATTCGGGTTCTCCAGGTTCCCGTCCCGGGGGTTTCGGCCCGCTCATGTCTGCCTGCCCTGTCCAACTGCGTCACCGGCGCGCGGATCTCCGCGGTTACACCGTCGTGCGCGCACCCGAAAGATTCTCATTGTGCCTGGGCAAACCCTACCGAACCGAGTGGGGCAAATAAGTTTAGCGACCGGGCCGCGGATCAACTGGTGCCCGGATTGTGACCTTCGAGTCGCAAATCAGTGCTTCTCCGGACCGATGTAGTACTCGAAGACCAGGCCCGCCGCCGAAGCAAGGACGAACACCACGCCGGCAACGATCAGCCACGGCAGCCACAGCGCGATACCGACCGCGGCCACCGAGCCGGACAACGCGACCAGAATCGGCCACCAACTGTGCGGGGCGAAGAAACCCAATTCCCCTGCGCCGTCACTGATCTCAGCGCCCTCGTAATCCTCGGGCCGGGTATCCAGGCGGCGGGCCACAAACCGAAAGAAGGTGGCCGTTATCAACGCCAGGCCGCCGGTCAGCGCCAACGCGGTGGTGCCCGCCCACTCCTCACCGCCAGTAGCAAACATCGCGGTCAGCACGCTGTACAGCACCGCCGTGACTATGAAGAACGCGGCGATGAATTCGAACAGCCTCGCTTCGATATGCATTGCGTGTCCTAACCTACTGGCTTGGCGTCTTTTCGCCGCGGCGGGTGTCGAACGGGTGGGTGGTCACCGCCAGCGGGGACTGATTGATCGCCCGCAACGCCTGGGCACTGGTCTTTCCGTCAATCCGTTGCTGCAGGTAGGCCTTGAAGTCGTTGGGTTGGACCACTCGAACCTCGAAGTTCATCATCGAGTGATAGGTGCCGCACAACTCGGCGCAGTGTCCGACGAATGCCCCGGTCTTGGTGATCTCTGAGACCTGGAACACGTTGACGGAGTTGTTGGCCGCGGGGTTGGGCATCACGTCGCGCTTGAACAAGAATTCGGGCACCCAGAACGCGTGGACGACGTCGGCCGATGCCATCTGGAATTCGATGCGCTTGCCGGCGGGCAGCACCAGCACCGGGATTTCGGTGCTGGTTCCCAGGGTTTCGACCTTGTCGAAGTTCAGGTAGGTCCGGTCCTCGGTGTTGAGCCCGCGCACCGGCCCGACCAGCTCCTCACCGTGTTTGTCCTTGCCTTCCGGCTTGGAGACCATCGCCTTTTTGCGGAGCGCATCGGCGCCCTCGTAGGTCAGTGTGCCGTCTTTGAAGTTGATGCGCTGATACCCGAACTTCCAGTTCCACTGGAAGGACGTGACGTCAATCACGACCTCGGGGTCCTTGGCCAGGTGCAGCATCTTCTCCTGCACCACCACGGTGAAATAGAACAGCACCGAGATGATGAGGAACGGTGTGACGGTGAGCACCAGTTCCAGCGGCATGTTGTAGCCGAACTGGCGAGGTAATTCGGTGTCAGTTGCTTTCTTCCGATGGAAGGCGGCCGACCAGAAGATGAGGCCCCACACGATGACTCCGACGACCAGGGAGGCGATCACCGCTCCGATCCACAGCTCCCGGTTGAGATGGGCCTGCGGGGTGATGCCCTCCGGCCAGCCCATGCCCAGCACTTGCGACCAGCTGCATCCGCTCAGGGTTACCGCCAAAATTCCCAGCGTCGCGGCCAGCGCCAGCGGCCGAAGACGACGGGACAGCCCCCGATGAGCACCTCCGGAGAGGCGCTGAAACCTGCCCTGCGACAAACGTTGCGAACGGACCTGCTCGGGAGGTGTCACGTTGGCGCCTCCTGCTCGGATGTCGAATACTACGCAGCGTAGACCACGCCGCTCAGCCGGGCGACGAAACCCCGACCGGCCCTGCTGCCCCGGTCATCGCGACCTGCCGGGTGCGGCATCCACAAGCGCCACCAAAGTGCGGCATACTGGGGCGCCGTGTGTGGACTGCTGGCGTTCGTCTCGGCCGAGGCCGACGGCGACGACGCCGTTGCTGCTGCCCACGCTGCCCGAGCGGACAGTGCTATTGCCGGCGCGTTGCATTCGATGCGCCACCGCGGGCCGGACGAGCCGGGCACCTGGTCCGACCCAGGCGCCGACGGGGCCGTTGTGTTCGGCTTCAATCGGCTGTCTATCATCGACATCGCGCATTCGCATCAGCCGCTGCGCTGGGGGGTGCCGGAGACGCCGGATCGCTACGTGCTGGTGTTCAACGGCGAGATCTACAACTACCTGGAGCTGCGCGACGAGCTGGCCACCCGGCACGGCGCTATGTTCGCCACCGACGGGGACGGTGAGGCGATCGTCGCCGGCTTCCACTATTGGGGCACCGATGTCCTGACGCGGCTGCGCGGTATGTTCGCCTTCGCGTTGTGGGACACCGCGACTCACGAATTGTTCTGCGCCCGTGACCCTTTCGGCATCAAGCCGCTGTTCATGGCGACCGGCGCAGGCGGCACCGCGGTGGCCAGCGAGAAGAAATGCCTGCTGGACCTGGTCGAGTTGGTCGGGTTCGACGCCGGGATCGATCACCGGGCGGTGCAGCACTACACGGTCCTGCAGTACGTGCCGGAGCCGGAGACGCTGCACCGCGGAGTGCGCCGCCTGGAATCGGGCTGCTATGCCCGGATCCGTCCCGGGTTAGCGCCGGCGATCACCCGCTACTTCGTGCCGCGGTTTGCTGCCACGCCGATCACCCGCGATACCGAACAGGCCCGCTACGACGAGATCACCGCGGTGCTTCAGGACTCGGTGGCCAAGCACATGCGCGCCGACGTCACCGTCGGGGCGTTTTTGTCCGGAGGTATCGACTCCACCGCGATCGCCGCGCTGGCCATCCGGCACAATCCCCGGCTGATCACGTTCACCACCGGGTTCGAGCGCGAGGGATTCTCCGAGATCGACGTCGCCGTGGCCTCGGCCGAAGCGATCGGTGCCCGCCACATCGCCAAGGTGGTCAGACCCGATGAGTTCGTTGCCGCCCTGCCCGAGATCGTCTGGTATCTCGACGAGCCGGTTGCCGACCCCGCGCTGGTGCCGCTGTTCTTCGTCGCCCGTGAGGCCCGCAAGCACGTCAAGGTGGTGCTGTCCGGTGAGGGCGCCGACGAGCTGTTCGGTGGCTACACGATCTACCGGGAACCGCTGTCGCTGAAGCCCTTCGAGTATCTGCCGCGGCCACTGCGGCGTTCGATGGGCAAGGTGTCCAAACCGCTGCCGGAGGGCATGCGGGGCAAGAGCCTGCTGCACCGCGGATCGCTGACGCTCGAGGAGCGCTACTACGGCAATGCCCGCAGTTTCTCCGATGCGCAGTTGCGAGAGGTGCTGCCCGGATTCCGCGACGAGTGGACCCATACCGATGTGACCGCGTCGGTGTACGCCGAATCGACCGGCTGGGATCCGGTAGCGCGCATGCAGCACATTGACTTGTTCACCTGGCTGCGTGGCGACATTTTGGTCAAGGCCGACAAGATGACGATGGCCAACTCACTGGAGCTTCGGGTGCCGTTCCTGGATCCCGAGGTGTTCGCCGTCGCCTCCCGGCTGCCGGTAGAGGCGAAAATCACGCGAACGACGACCAAGTACGCGCTGCGGCGAGCATTGGAGCCCATCGTCCCGGCGCATGTGCTGCACCGGCCCAAGCTCGGGTTCCCGGTCCCGATCCGGCATTGGCTGCGCGCCGGCGAGCTGCTGGAGTGGGCCTACGCGATGGTGGACTCGTCGCAAGCCGATCACCTGGTCAATGTCGCCGCTGTGCGCCGGATGCTCGACGAACACCGAACCGCCACCAGCGATCACAGCCGCCGGCTGTGGACGGTGCTGATCTTCATGCTCTGGCACGCCATCTTCGTCGAGCACAGCGTGGTGCCCCAGATCAGCGAGCCGCAATATCCGGTGCAGCTATGACGGCCCTTGCGCGAGCAGACGCAGAATCGCGCGCGGAGGACCCGCGCAATGCGATTCTGCGTCTGCTCGCCCAATTAGGCCAGCACGCCGACGATCTCGGCGGCCGCATCCTCGCCGTAAGCACCCGCTAACCGGGTCGCCGCAACATCGTGGTCCCAGTCCCACTCCTGCGTTCCGGTCGATTCCAGCACCTGCACGGCGACCAACGAGCCCAGCTGCGCCGAACGCTCCAGGCTGAGGCCGGCGCTGCGGCCGGTGAGGAAGCCGGCCCGGAACGCGTCGCCGACGCCGGTGGGGTCGACCTGGCTGGTTTCGGGCACCACGTCGACGTGGATGGTCGTGCCGTCGCGGTCAATTACGTCCACACCCTTGGCACCCAGCGTGGTCACCCGCAGGTCGACCTGCGCCATCACGTCGGCGTCCGACCAGCCGGTCTTGGACTTCATCAGGTCCCATTCGTAGTCGTTGGTGAACAGGTAGGTGGCACCGTCGATGAGCTTGCTGATCTCGTCTCCGGACAGCCGGGCCAGCTGCTGGGAAGGGTCAGCGGCGAATGCCAGCCCGAGCTTGCGGCACTCCTCGGAGTGCACCACCATCGCGTCCGGGTCGTTGGCGCCGATGATCACCAAGTCCGGCGTGCCGATGCCCGAGACGACGTCAGCGAGCTTGATATTGCGGGCCTCTGACATGGCGCCCGGATAGAACGACGCGATCTGGGCCATGTCGAGGTCGGTGGTGCAGACGAAACGTGCCGTGTGCGCGGTCTCGGAGATCAGCACGTGGTCGCAGTTGACACCGTGGGCCTGCAGCCATTCGCGGTAGTTGTCGAAGTCGTCGCCGGCCGCGCCGACCAGTGCGACGTCACCACCCAGCACACCGATGGCGTAGGCGATGTTTCCGGCCACACCGCCGCGATGAATCACCAGGTCGTCGACCAGGAAGCTGAGCGATACCTTGTGCAGATGATCGGCTAGCAGCTGCTCGGAAAATCGGCCGGGAAACCGCATCAAATTGTCGGTCGCAATCGAACCAGTCACCGCGATCGTCACGAAATGTCCACCCTTCGTTAGTAAGGTCATCTATCTTACTCACGCGTATCGACTGTCGTTGTGCCCGCGGTCGGCGCGCGCGGTGCGCTAGCCTGCCTAGGGAACTCACTCAAGTCGCCGGGACCCGAATACTCGGGCGGTACCCACTCGTGTCCCGTCTACCACCGTAGGAGAACCAGAATGGGCGGTCCGCACCCGCCGAACCACACGGTCGGCACCGACGGGCCCGTGCCCTACGACGAGTCACAGCCGGTCGAGTTCCCTCACCAGCCCCCTGCCGGCGGCCCGGCCTTCGGACCCGGGCCAACCCACGAGCCGGCACCGCCGTCGGCCACGTATCCGGGACAAGTGCCATCTGCGGGATACCCGAAGCGACGTTCCAGGCGGCGGCTGATCATCGGCATTCTGCTGGCCATCGCACTGATCACCGCGATGACGGTGGCGATCGCGTACGGCGTTCGCACCAATGGGGCCAGTACCGGTGCCGCATTCTCCGAAGCATCAGCCAAAACGGCGATTCAGGGGTATCTCGATGCACTCGAGCACCGCGACACCGACAACATCGTCCGCAACGCGCTCTGCGGTATGTACGACGCCGTGCGCGACAAGCGTTCCGACCAAGCCCTGGCCAAGCTGAGCAGCGACGCGTTCCGCAAGCAGTTCTCGGAGGTCCAGCTGACCTCGGTCGACAAGATCGTGTACCTGTCGCAGTATCAGGCCCAGGCGCTATTCACCATGCGGGTCTCGCCCGCCGCGGGCGGCCCGATGCGCGCGGATGTGCAAGGCGTCGCACAGTTGCTTTTCCAGCGCGGCGACACCTTGGTGTGCTCGTACGTGCTGCGTACCGGGGGCTCGTACTAGCCCCCTGTTTTGAGCCGGCTGGCCGGTCAGTTGAACGAGTCCCCGCACGCGCACGAACCGGTGGCGTTGGGGTTGTCGATGGTGAAGCCCTGCTTCTCGATGGTGTCAACGAAATCGATGGACGCGCCTTCTACGTAGGGTGCGCTCATCCTGTCCACGGTCAAGGTCACACCACCGAACTCGGCGGTGAGGTCACCATCCAGCGTCCGGTCGTCGAAGAAGAGGTTGTAGCGCAGCCCGGCGCATCCGCCCGGCTGGACCGCGATGCGCAGCGCCAGGTCGTCACGTCCCTCTTGGTCCAGCAGGGACTTCGCCTTGGTGGCGGCGGCCTCGGTCAGGATCACGCCGTGGGTCTTGGCGATCGACTCGTTTTGCACCGTCATTTGCTTCTCCTACATGCCTCATTGTCGGGTGGGTCGCCCGCGCGCCCCAAACCTTGGGTAAAACCCACTCCCCTAACGGTACCTTGCAGGGCCACTATTCCCGAGTCGCTCCGCTACCACAGATGCCAAACCCATTAGCTGATTGGCCGCGTCGGCCAGCGCCAGCCGCACCGAACCCGCGTGATCGGCGATGGACAAGGCAGCCATGATGCCCGCTGATCGCACCGCGGATTTCTCCAGGTCAACCTGACCGGCCAACACGATCACCGGAATTCCCAGCGACCGGGCCTTACCGGCGAGCGAGCCAACCACCTTTCCGTGCAGGGATTGCTCATCGAACCGGCCTTCACCGGTGACGATCATTTCCGCGGTCTCGAGGTCGTCGGCCAAGTGAGTGTGCTCGGCGATGATCTCCGCGCCGGACTCGCACCGGCCACCGAGCGCAAGCAGCCCGGCGCCGATGCCGCCGGCGGCGGCAGCGCCCGGCTCGGAGCTCACGTCCCGGCCGGCCACCGCTTCCAGTGCCAGTGCCCACGCCTCGAGGCGGACTTCAAGCACTGCGACGGTGGCCGTGTCCGCGCCCTTCTGCGGACCGAACACCCTGGCCGCGCCCCATGGTCCCACCAGCGGATATTCGGTATCCGAGGCGGCGACCAGCTCGATATCGGCCAGTTGGTGCGCAGCGGCTTCCAGGCCGCCGAGCTCGGCAATCATCCCTTGCCCGCCGTCAGTGCACGCGCTGCCTCCCAGCCCGACCACGATCCGCCTCGCCCCGGCCCGCAGCGCCTCGGCGATGAGTTGTCCGACTCCCCTGCTGTGGGCCGCCAATGCCGTCTCCGGGGTGGGTGGACCGCCAAGCAATGACAGACCACACGCCTGGGCAGACTCCACATACGCGGCCGCCGAGCGGCGATCGAACACCCACTCGGCGTCCACCATGAAGTTCAGCGGCCCGAATACTCGCAATCGCCGCTTCTGGCCAAGCCGGCTGGCCAGTACCTCGACGAAACCCGGGCCACCGTCGGACTGTGGGGCGACGATGAACCGGTCCCCCGGACGTGAGCGGGTCCAGCCGGTCGCGATGGCGGCGGCGGCCTCCACGGCCGAGAGGCTGTCGCCGTAGGAATCCGGGGCCACCAGGACCAGCATGGCCGGCAACTGGAGACGACCG
>DATIOT010000334.1:0-3347 GCA_035472875.1 Mycobacterium sp. | reverse complement strand
CGCGTCAGTGTGGCAGGCGATGTCGGCGGTGTGTCGAGCATCTTGTAGTCAGGATGGAATGCGGTGAAGTGCACCGGTACGTCGATGCCGAGGTTCTCCCGGATCCACGCGCATTCGGCGGCGATTTCGGCGTCGCTGTCGTTGCGTCCCGGAATCAGCAACGTAGTGATCTCCAGCCACACGTCCGTCTCGTGCCGCAGGTACACCAGGGTGTCCAGGACGTCGTGCAGGTGCCCGACACAGACTTTGCGGTAGAAGTCTTCGGTGAATGCCTTCAGGTCGACATTGGCGGCGTCGATGTGCCGGTAGAACTCGGTGCGGGGCTCAGGACACATGTATCCGGCCGTCACAGCGATGGCTTTGATGCCCCGGTCGTGGCAGGCGTCGGCGACATCGGCGGCGTACTCCCAGAAGATCGTCGGGTCGTTGTAGGTGAATGCGACACTGCGACAACTTAATTCGTCAGCGGTGCGCGAGATGTCATCGGGGCCGGCCCGGCTGGCCAGAGTGTCGATCTCGCGGGACTTGGAGATGTCCCAGTTCTGGCAGAACTTGCATGCCAGGTTGCACCCCGCGGTGCCAAACGACAGCACGGCCGAACCGGGTAGGAAGTGGTTGAGCGGTTTCTTTTCGACCGGGTCGACGCAGAATCCGCTCGACCGCCCGTAGCTGGTGAGCTTCACCTGGTCGTCGATCCGGCCGCGGACGAAGCACAGGCCGCGCTGGCCCTCGTGAAGTTTGCAGGCGCGCGGACATACGTCGCACTGGATCCGGCCGTCGCCGAGGCGGTGCCAGTGTTTCGTCGCAATGGTGAACGGGTCGTCTTGCGAAACAAGGTGGGTCATCACGCTATCGCCAGGTTACCCAGCGCCAATGCTGCTGAGCACCTGTTTGTGCAGCAGGCCGTTCGTGGCCACGGCGCTGCCCCGGTGCGGGCCGGCGGTGCCGTCCAAGCCGGTGAGCTTGCCGCCCGCCTCACGGACCAAGATGTCCAACGCGGCCAGGTCCCACACCGACACCTCCGGTTCGGCGGCGATATCGACGGCCCCCTCGGCAACCAGGCAATAAGACAGAAAGTCGCCGTAGGCGCGCACCCGCCACACCGCATCGGTCAGCTCGATGAAGCGTTCGCGCAAACCGCGCTGCGCCCACCCCGACAGGCTGGAGAACGAGAGGCTGGCCGACCCCAGCTGTGCCACCGAGGAAACCGACAGCCGGCGCGGCGAGGCGCCGTCGACCGCGACGAACGCGCCCTGGCCGCGCGCCGCCCACCACCGACGATGCAGCGCCGGCGCAGTCACGACGCCGATCGAAGGGACGCCGCCTTCGAGCAACGCGATCAAACTGGCCCACACCGGCACCCCGCGCACGAAGTTCTTGGTGCCGTCGATCGGGTCGACGATCCATTGCCGGCCGCTGAACGTGGTGGTTCCGCCGAATTCCTCCCCGACGATGCTGTCGTCCGGCCGCTCGCGCCCGAGCGCTTCACGCAGATCGGCTTCGACCGCCCGATCGGCGTCGGTTACCGGAGTCAGATCCGGTTTGGTGTCGATGCGCAGGTCAAGTGCGCCGAACCGGGCGCGAGTCAGCGTGTCTGCATTTTCGGCCAGCACTAGTGCCAGCGTCAGATCGTCCTGACTCATGCCAGCAGTCCTACCATGGCGGCGTGTGGGAATTCGGTGTGCTGCTCCTGCTGGTGGCGATCTTGGCGGTGTTCCTCGCCCAGCGGTTCGTGCCGCGCGGGCCGCGAGGTGAGCTGGCGAGCGGCACGCTGCTGGTGACCGGAGTCAGCCCGCGACCGGACGTCAGCGGTGAGCAATACGTCACCATCGCCGGTATTCTCAACGGACCCACTGTTAATGAATACCCCGTGTATTGGCGGATGGCAGTCGACGTCGACCAATGGCCAATCATGGGCCAAACACACCCGGTGCTGTATTCCCCTAAGAATCCCGACAATTGGAAGTTCGCGCCGCCCGAGCCACCTGCCGGCTGAGGGTCCTCACCCCGCCGCCGGCGGGCGGGGCATCCGCGGAATCCGGCTGCCCAATCCGATGGTGACCGCCAAGTGATGCAGCATTGCTGCGAACGTGAGCGTCGCGGCCCACCCCGTATATGCCCAGCGCGAACTGGACGCTCTGCTCACACGCTGAACGGACAGCGCGTCACGCAAAGCTGCCGTGCGGGTCTGGCTCTGGACCGAACTTGAAGTGGCGGCCAGTGATTTCGGACGGCGTGACCCGGACGTAGTGAACTTTACGAATCGCGGTCCACGGCATTAGCTGGGCGCGTTCGGCTTTCTCGATCTCCGCGGCGGTACGCAGCACCCTTGCGCGGCCCCTGACGATCACGCTCCAGCCTTCGGCGACGTTGTGGTCGTCGGCCTCGAAGACCACGGTGCGGTTCGCCACAGCGGAAAACAATTTGGTGCCCTCGGAAGTTCGAAACAGCACGGTCTGCTCTTGCACCACATAGTTGACCGGGAAGATTTCGGGCTCACCGGCAAAACTGGTGACCAGTCGGCCCAGGGCGGCGCCGCCTAACCGGCGCCAACTTTCGTCTTGCGACAGGACGGTAACTGGCTCATCAGTCATGGAGTCAACCTCTCCTTGGTGCATCGACGTCGACGTTACGGCGAGTCGGTGTGGGACAGTAGGGACCTAGGTCCTTTCACCAAACCTCTTGTGTCACCATTTGTTTCAGGAAAGCTGTTGTCTGCGCCAAGGGCTGCCACCGAATGGACCCGCCCCCACCCCATCTTGGCCACCACCAAGCCCAATTACCACCCCCACTGCCTCTCGGAAGACGAAGACGAAGAGGATTGATCCCCGCTCACGATGTGCTAGTCCTCATCGGATATTTCGTTGCCGGTCGCGAACTGGCATCCTGAATGCATGGCGCGTGGAGAAATCGACCCGATCCGGGCAAAGAGTGCTCTGGCAGTGATCAAGCAGAACCCCGGGATGGTGCTCTTCGCGGTGTCGCCGGCGCTCGTAGCGTTGGGCGTCATCTGGTGGCTCGCCGGCGTTGGCTGGGCTGTCGCGGCGGCGATCCTGCTGCTGATCGCTGGCACCGCCGGCGTCGTCTTGAAGCGCTGACGCTGTCAACATGCGTTCGTGGTGGGGCTGGGGCACCGTCGAGGACGCGCTTTCGGAGCAGGAAACACGTGACCTGGTCGCACGCGTAGCGGGACTGTTACCCGGGCACGACCTGACCGATCACCTGCCGCCGGACCCGAACAAGCTCGGATTGGCGAAGCCACGGATACACCCACCGTCATCCCTGGCCGACCTGTGCTCGACCGACCCCGTCGATCGAGCGGCCCACGCGCACGGCAAGGCGTTTCG
>DATIOT010000333.1:0-13778 GCA_035472875.1 Mycobacterium sp. | reverse complement strand
CATCGGCTTCCTGAGAGGTTTCTCCCCCTGCAGTGACTTCAGTCAGTACGACGACGTAATCACCGTCGGCGAGAAAGGTCTTCGTCTCGACCGAGGTGGCCTTCTGACCTAATTGCGCCAAAAGTCCGGTGAGTTCATCTTTGCCGCGGTAAGTCCCACTGATCATGCTTTCGCCACTGATCGTCCACTCCACGGTGTCGGCGAAGACGCTCAGAGCCGTCTCGAGATCGCCCGCGTTGAAAGCGGCATAGCCGTTTTTGGTTGTCTCGATATTCTGGTTTGACATCGGAATCCCTTTCTATCCGTTGTGTTTACATTTCCCCACGCGTGACGGCGACTCCCGCTGGCACTCCCCCACGTTGGGGAATGACTGCGTCGCGACCCGCTGCCACCGAGCGGCGCCCTCGCGCGCGCATGACGCGAAGCAGAATGGACGGACGCAGCAATCGGGCTGGTGAGTCAAGCATTCCGGTGATTCGCATGAACTGCCCGGCGACGACGGGGTCCACCTCGACGGCAGTTAGCACCTGCTCAAGGAAGGCGTTGGTGATTCGCATCGAGATCGGTCGCGGTCCCACTACTTCCGGAAGATTCAGGTCGGAGCCGACGGCGGTCTGCCAGGCCACTCGGACTTCCCTGGCGGAGGCGCGGAAGAAGCGTCGTGGCAGGCCGCCGTCGCCGCGGCGCAGACAATCGCGTAGCACCGTCGCCTCGATCGCCGCGAGCGTCATGCCCTGCCCGTAAATGGGGTTGAAGCTGCAAACCGCGTCGCCGACGACCACTAGACCGTCAGGAGTCCGGCGCATCTTGTCGTAGCGCCGCCACCGGTTCGATGGAACGCGATGATGAACCACCTCTCCGAGGGGCTCGGCCGTTCGAATTGCTTCCAGCACATGCGCGGGAGCGAAATCGGCCGCGAAGTCAAGCATTTCAGCAGGCCGGGTAGGGGGCTCCGCTCCCGCCATGCTGCCGACACCGAACATCCAGGTGTCGTTTTCGTACCCGATGAACCCGAACATCTTCGGCCGGACCGGTCGGGGAACAGTGCAATCATGTGCTCCTTTACGGCGCCCGGGGCGACGCGCAGCAGTTGA
The DNA here is from genome assembly GCA_035472875.1 of Mycobacterium sp. Classification (GTDB taxonomy): domain Bacteria; phylum Actinomycetota; class Actinomycetes; order Mycobacteriales; family Mycobacteriaceae; genus Mycobacterium. The sequence goes on along the minus strand of DATIOT010000333.1, from coordinate 12,684 downwards.
CAGGCGTAGGCGAGTTGTACCGTCAACTCGTCCTCCCTGGGACGCCCATACCCGAGTTCCTCGAGGAAGACGGGTGTGCGGGATCCCCGGCCGGTCGCGTCGATGACGAGATCGGCCGTCAGTCTCGTCTGGCGGTCGGCGGCGCGATCCACCACCCTCGCCCCGGTGACGCGGCCACGATCCGGTGTAGCCGTCAGGCCTAGCACGTCGTGGCCTTCGAGGAACATGACGTTGGTAATCGACTGCACCCGCCGGCGCACATTCCATTCCAGAAGCGCCCGGCTCGGAAAGTAGATCACCGTTGGATTCGGTGCCCGACCGGAGCGCACCGCTTGATGTCCACCAGCAGACATCAACACCTTCGAAAAGTCCCCGTCATCCCAGCAGCCGACGCCGGCAGCCTCGAGTTCGTCCACAAATCCAGGGAACAGTTCGTCGAGGACCTGCGTGCACCGCGCGAGCGCGGCGTGGATCAGCCTGCCCTGCGGGACGCCTCGCCGGTTTACCGGATCGGAGGGCAACAAGTCCCGCTCGACCACCGTCACCCGGTCGTAGAAGTCGGCCAATACCCGGGCAGCTAGCAAGCCGCCCATACTGGCACCGAGCACCACTGCATGACCACCGCGCTTGTCCATCGTGCACCCCTGACCCGCTGAAAATCGACTGCCCGCAGTGTCCGGGGCGGCAGGAGCCGGCACATAGAGTAGGCGGCTACTCGATTTTTGCGGAGGCGCTGCGACGAAGCGCTTGAAGCGCTTTGATCTTCATATCTCCGTCCTGCCGAGCCTTCGCCGGTGTTGGGCAGAGCCGCGGAAGCCGTACCGTGGGCAGGTGGTCAGAGCCCGCGACACCGACGCCTGCCCGGGTGCGCTGCAGGTGCATCAGGCGGCCGATGGCGCGCTGGTTCGGGTCCGGCTGCCCGGCGGCATGATCGCTCCCGCGCAGCTCAGGACACTGTCGAGTGTGTCGAGCGGGTTCGGCTCGGCAACGCTGGAGCTGACCGCCCGTGGCAACGTGCAATTGCGCGCGATCACCGACGTGACGCCGGTTGCCGAGGCGATCGCCAAAGCCGGGCTGTTGCCGTCATCGACGCATGAGCGGATCCGCAACATCGTGGCGTCGCCGCTGTCCGGCCGGGCCGGCGGGAAACTCGACCTGCGCCCGTGGGTCGGTGAGCTGGATGCGGCGATCTGCGCCGAGCCTGGACTCACGGAGCTGGGAGGCCGGTTCTGGTTCAGCCTCGACGACGGCCGCGCGGACGTGTCCGGCCTGGGTGCCGACGTCGGAGTGCATGTCTTCGAGGACGACTGTGCGCTGCTACTGACGGGGCGCGACACCGGCGTCCGGCTGGATATGGGCGACGTGATCGAGACACTGGTCGGAGTTGCCGCCCGGTTCGTGGAGATACGCGGAAAAGCTTGGCGTGTCCGCGAATTGGATGACATTGCGGGACTGCTTCCTGGTGTCGCACTGAGTACCACAACCTTCCCGCCGGTCACCAAGGCACCGGTGGGTTGGATAGACCAGGAAGACGGCCGGGTCACGCTGGGCGCGGCAGTGCCGCTGGGGGTGCTGCCTGCGAGCGTCGCGGAGTACCTCGCCGCGATCGAGGGCTCGTTGGTGGTCACACCGTGGCGATCGGTGCTGGTGTGCGACCTCGACGAGGCCGTCGCCAACGCCGCGCTGCGGGTCCTGGCGCCGTTGGGCTTGGTGTTCGACGAGAACTCACCCTGGCTGAACGTCAGCGCCTGCGTCGGCAGCCCCGGGTGCGCGCGCTCGGCTGCCGACGTGCGGGCCGACGCGGCGCTGGCGCTCGAGGCGGATTCGGCCGTGCATCGCCACTTCGTCGGCTGCGAACGCGCGTGTGGCAGCCCGCCAACCGGCCAGGTGCTGGTCGCGAGCGGACAGGGATACCGACTGCTGCGAGGACGACCGTAGGGTGAGCACGTGCTCGACTACATCCGCGACGCGGCGGAAATCTATCGCCAGTCGTTCGCGGCCATCCGCGCCGAGGCCGACCTGACACGATTCCCTGACGACGTCGCACGGGTTGTGGTCCGGCTGATCCATACGTGCGGGCAGGTCGATGTCGCCGAACACATTGCCTTCACCGACGACGTCGTCGCGCGGACCAGCGCCGCCTTGCAGAGCGGCGCCCCCGTCCTGTGCGATTCGTCGATGGTGGCCGCCGGGGTCACCACCGCGCGGCTACTCGCCGACAATCAGGTTGTGTCGCTGGTGGCCGATCCCCGCGCAGTCGAACTGGCCGCACGTCGCCACTCAACTCGCTCGGCGGCCGGCGTGGAATTGTGGGCCGACCGACTGGGCGGTGCGGTGCTGGCAATCGGCAATGCGCCGACTGCCCTGTTCCGGCTGCTCGAACTGATCGACGAAGGGGTTTCACCGCCGGTCGCGGTGCTGGGCGGTCCGGTCGGATTCGTCGGGTCGGCACAGTCCAAGCAGGAGCTCATCGCCCGCCCGCGCGACATGTCCTACCTGGTGGTACAGGGCCGCCGTGGCGGCAGCGCGATGGCCGCCGCCGCCGTCAACGCGATCGCGGGCGACAGCGAATGACGGCGCGGGGAACGCTGTGGGGAGTCGGGCTGGGGCCCGGCGACCCGGAGTTGGTGACCGTCAAGGCCGCCCGGGTGATCGGCGAAGCAGATGTGGTGGCCTATCACAGCGCCCGGCATGGCCGCAGCATTGCGCGCGGTATCGCCGAACCGTATCTGCGGCCCGGTCAGATCGAGGAGCACCTGATCTATCCGGTGACCACTGAGGTGACCGATCATCCGGGCGGCTACGCCGGTGCGATCGAAGACTTCTACGTCGATGCCACCCGGCGGATCGCCGAGCACCTCGACGCGGGCCGCAACGTGGCGTTGCTCGCCGAGGGCGACCCGCTTTTCTACAGCTCGTACATGCATTTGCACACCCGGCTGACGCAGCGGTTCGATGCCGTCATCGTGCCGGGTGTGACGTCGATGAGTGCCGCCTCGGCGGCCATCGCGACACCGCTGGTGGCCGGCGACGAGGTGCTGTCGGTATTGCCGGGCACGTTGCCGATCGCCGAGCTGACCCGACGGCTCGCCGACGCCGACGCCGCCGTGGTCCTCAAACTGGGCCGTTCGTATCCCGCTGTGCGGGAAGCACTTTCGGCGTCCGGACAGCTTGACGGTGCGTTCTATGTGGAGCGGGCGAGTACCGCCGGAGAGCGCATACTGCCCGCCGCGGAAGTCGACGAGAGCAACGTGCCGTACTTCTCGCTGGCCATGCTGCCGGGCGGACGGCGGCGTGAACGCCAATCGTCGCTCGCCGGCACGGTCGCGGTGGTGGGCCTGGGCCCCGGCGACATCGACTGGATGACGCCGCAGAGCCGACGCGAGCTGGCCGCCGCGACCGATCTGATCGGCTACGGCGGCTACCTGGAGCGCGTCCCGGTCCGCCACGGCCAGCGGCGCCATCCCAGCGACAACACCGACGAACCCGCTCGCGCGCGACTGGCGTGCGCGCTGGCCGAGAAAGGACACACCGTCGCGGTGGTGTCGTCGGGCGATCCGGGGGTGTTCGCGATGGCCACGGCCGTTTTGGAAGAGGCCAAACAGTGGCCGGGAGTGCAGATCCGGGTGATTCCGGCGATGACTGCCGCGCAGGCCGTCGCCAGCCGGGTCGGTGCTCCGTTGGGTCACGACTACGCGGTGATCTCGTTATCCGACCGGCTCAAGCCGTGGGAGGTAATCGCGTCCCGCCTGGGCGCCGCGGCCGCCGCCGATCTGGTGCTGGCCATCTACAACCCGGCCTCGAAGACGCGGACCTGGCAGGTCGGCGCGATGCGCGACGTGCTGATGGGCCATCGCGAACCCGGCACTCCGGTGGTGATCGGCCGAAACGTTTCCGGGCCTGACGAAGACATCCGCGTGGTGCGGCTGGCCGATCTCGACCCTGCCGATGTCGACATGCGCTGCCTGCTGATCATCGGATCCTCGCAAACCCAGTGGTACTCAGACGATTCCGGTGACCGGGTGTTCACGCCTCGGCGTTATCCAACTTGAATCCAACGTGGCCTACAGAGCCATGGCGACAAAATCGAGACGCCACAGCGACTGAAATAGGTTGCGACCGAGTCGTCCGAGTTCGCTCGCGCCGATGTCGGGCTGGTCGCCGGCCCGGGCCACGCACTCGGCAATCTCACGGATCGTGCGGCGGCCGTCGACGTACTGCAAAAATTGCGCTTGCTCCGGGCTGAGAGCCAAATGCCACCCCGGCCCGAAAATCTCGGTGCCGGAGACACCGCAACGCGCTTGCATCAGCGGAACGTAATCGAGCGAGCGAACCTTCGAAAAGTCGATTTTATAGTGCTTTTTGGGCCGGTCGGGACGACATGCCATGAAAAAATGAGAAGTATTCGAAGTCTGGATACGTTCCATCACGGTCCAGATCTTATTGTCAGGCAGTGCGTCGATGAACGGATAAAACTTGCTCTTCTTCCCCGCAAACAAATCGTGTGCATAGTACGGCATCTTGTGGAACCATCCCTGAAATACGAGTTCAGCTGATGTGACAAGATCGATACACTCTTCGACCGTAAAACTTCGTCGGCCACCACGTAGAAACGCATCTACAAGGGCTGCATCGGACTGCAAATCGTCCGCTATCTTCAGATAGTGACGGAGGGGATGTCCCTTCGGTAGCAGCGAGATCGTTTCTTTTGCCAATTTAACCGATGCATTGTCTTCACGTAGCCCCATGTCGCGAAAGACCGACCCGAGCAGTTCGGCCCCGATTCGACCGTACTTCGCGTCGAGCGTGACAGCTATTACTCCATCCCGCCCCAGGCAACCGGCGAGCGCTCTCATGCCCGCCAGCGGATCTGCCAACCGATCCAAAACTGCGGTAGCTACGACTAGGTCGAAGTCGAGCCCCAACGTCGGCGCCTCTTCGATGGGAAGCAGACGCAGCTCCAGGTTGTCCAGCCCGTGTTTGTCTTTCAGATACTGGTGATTTTCCAGTGCGGGCTCGCTGATATCGACCGCCACTACTTTCGCCGCGCGGTTCGTGAACGCATAAACCGCCGCCTGATTGGCGCCGCAACCCGCAATCAGAATTTCAAGATCGGGCTTGTAATCCCGGTTCGGCCATAAAATCCGGTGAGCGTGCACCGGGTCGAACCAATCCCAATTCAAAGCTGTCCATGCCTCGAGGTCCTTTATAGGGGGTGGGTATCTCCACCGCGGGTCCTGGCGGGAAGCATTGTTGGCGCGCGGATTGTCCTTCACTTCAGCGGTAGCTCCTTCGCGGGTGAACCGTTGATCAACATTGCGAATCGCTATTTACGCGAAGATGATACGGCTGGTGCTTATACGCTGCACGCCAGAGACGCTCAGGAGCTGGAGGTTCAGGTCAGTCGTCGATTGGTTCGGAGCCCCAGCTGCTCGGCATCATCGGGAGGGCCGGGCTGTCGCTCAACCCGTCACCTGCCAACGTGATCAATCCTGCCGCCCGGGTCACGTCGGATTTGGCTGCGGTTCCGGCGAATCCGAGCGGTCCTGCGCCGCGGTCCGACGCCCCGACGGGTTGTGCACGAATCGTCCGGCCCGCCGGGGTCTGAGTCCAGCTCCTGATCCAAGTCCATGTATTCGTGGCGGTGGGCGCGATCCTTCGCTGTGGCCCCGCGACGCCGGCGGCTGCGCGCCCGCTCGCGGGCAGATGCTGCGGCGGCTGCCGGAGCGGCGACGTCGTCGGGCGCCGGTTCCTCGGACTTACGACGTGCGCGACTGGTGGTGCTGGTGCGCGCCGACAATCCCGAGAGGCCCACGGCGTACAGGGAGTCGGAAATACCCGCGCCGATTCCATCCGAAGCCGTCGGACCGAAGCCAACTCCGGGTCCACCACCGACCGGTCCACTGGCAGCGGGTGTGGCCGGAGCCGGCGCAGCGGTACTGGACATCGTCGGAACGTTGCTCACACTTGCCGGTGCACTGCTGATTGTCGGAGCCGGAGCAGAGCCCATTGGCGACGGCGCGGCGGTGGCCGTCGGCAACGGCGCAGAGACCGATAGCGGTGCCACAACGCTTGCCGCAGTGACCCCTGCCGCCACACCCCCGGCCGCGGCGGCGCCTATAGCGGAAATGACAACCGGTGCGAAGACCACAGCCAATTGGATCGCCTGCTGGGCGATCGGCCAGAAAATCATCAAAGTATGGAAGGTGGCCCAGGCGATAGCGGTAGCAAGGGTTGGCGAAAATCCCAGTTGCGTGAAAAAAGAGCTGATGGCGTTGACGAAAGGCAACGGTGGGAACGGCCAGCCATTAGGATTCAACGCCTCTGAAACCGGCCAAGCAAAATTGTGGGTGTAGTCCTGGAGCCAGCCCGCGAGCTGATCCTGCCACGACGTGCTGGCGTCGGCCGCGGCTGTACTGGCTTGCTGTTGGGTGGCCAAGGTATCCGCTTGGTTGAGGTTGGCGCCGGACTTCGCGGCCTCTGCACCGGGGACAACTACCTGCGGCGCAGGCGCGGTCGCGGGGACCGCCGCAAGTGCGGATTCAGCGACCGCTTGGTAGGTGGTCATCGTCGCGGCGGCTTGCAGCCACATGCGTACATAGTCGGCTTCGTTCACCGCGATAGGGATGTTGTTGATGCCGAAGAAGTTGGTTGCCACCAACGCCGCGTGAATGGCGTGATTCGACGCAAGTTCGGCCAGCGTGGGCATCGTGGCCAATGCGGCGGCATAGGTGGCAGCCGCCGTCTGGTGCAGCGTGGCCGCGACCGTGCTCTTGGCGGCGCTCTCCATGAGCCAGCTCAGATACGGGGCATGGGCCGCCACATACTGTTCGGCGCTGGGGCCTTGCCATGCACCTGCCTGCACCGCGCCCAGCAACCCGGTGAGTTCATCTGCGGCCGTGGCATATTCGGTGCCCATCGACGTCCACGCCGCCGCAGCAGTCAACAGCGGCCCGGGACCCGGGCCGGTGCTTAGCAATGTCGAATGCACTTCTGGTGGAAAAGCCATCCAGATCGGGGCGGTCATCGTCGGCGGCCTTCGAGCAGGGACACAAATACCTCTTCGTTGAATGTCGTGGGGTGGGCTGGCGGTGCTTGCCTCCAGTGGTCGGTTTGCGGAACGGTTTGGTCCCCGCGTCTTTTTTGCTACGTGGCCTTTGCGCGCAGACCAGGCATACGGAACGATGCAGGGATGCGGTGTGACGTTGCACGTGAGGCGCTTTCTGCGCGATTGGACGGCGAGCGTCCCCAAGTTCTCGCGCAACAGGTCGATGCCCATCTGGAATCGTGCCGCAGTTGCCGTGCCTGGCTGATCGGCGCGGCCGTGCAGACCCGGCGGCTGGCCACGCTCGAGCCCGGCCAGGGACCAGACCTGGTCGAAAAGATTCTGGCAAGTGTCGGCCAGGAGTCCACTGCGTATCACGGCTGGATGCGCTGGCTGCGCGCGCATTACCGGCGGTGGGGGCTGATTGGTGTAGGTCTGTTCCAGGTGGCGATCGCAGGCGCGCAAATCAGCGGAATCGATTTCGGCATGGTGTCGGCCCACATGCATGGCGCGATGTCCGGAGAGCACCTGATGCACGAGTCCACCGCGTGGTTGCTGGCGTTGGGTATGGCGATGATCGCCGCCGGCATATGGCCCGTCACCGCGATTGGCGTCGCGGCGATCACCGGTGTGTACTCAATCGCGCTGCTGAGCTATGTGGTCGTTGACGCGTTCGACGGCGAGGTGACCGCGACACGTATCGCCAGTCATGTGCCCGTGCTGCTGGGCCTGGCGTTCACGTTGCTGGTGGCGCGGGAGCGTGCTGAGTCGCGCCGGCCGCGCACGCGTGAAGCCGATGCCGATCGCCCCGCCCAGCCCACCACGGCCCCTGCCCGTCGAAGACGCCGGCATCTTTGGCCAATCAACCCCCCGTCTTCTGACACAACCTTGGCTACGACAACGAGTCGTAGACTGATCGCGCCCGCCCAGCTAAGGTGGTCTGCGATGATCGCGTCAAGCGACGACAAGGCCGTTACCGAGCTCGCCCTGGCAGCTGCACGCGGGAATGCGCGAGCGCTCGAGGCGTTCATCAAAGCCACCCAGCAAGACGTGTGGCGGTTTGTCACCTATCTGTCGGATGCGGGCAACGCGGACGATCTGACTCAGGAGACTTACCTGCGGGCAATCGGCGCCATCGAGCGGTTCTCCGGACGCTCTACTGCCCGAACCTGGCTGCTGGCCATCGCGCGCCGAGTCGTCGCCGACCACATCCGCCACGCCCAAGCGCGACCCCGCACCGCCCCCGGAGCCCATCCTGAGCACCTGCTCAACGGCGACCGCCACGCCCGCGGATTCGAAGACCTGGTTGAAGTGACCACGATGATCGCCAGCCTCGCCACCGAACAACGGGAGGCCCTGTTGCTCACCCAGCTGCTGGGGCTGCCCTACGCCGATGCCGCAGCGGTGTGCGGTTGCCCGGTGGGCACCATCCGATCACGCGTCGCCCGCGCCCGCGATGCGCTCCTGGCCGACGCTCAACGCGACGACCTGACCGGCTAGTCCAGTCCGGCAACCCAGTCGGCCGCCTCCTGAACCGTCCCCACCGCCGTGACGCCTTCCGGCAGCGGCGGGCGCGCCACCATCACCAACGGAATATCAAGCGCCGCCGCGGCAGCCAGCTTTGCCCTGGTCATGTCGCCGCCGCTGTTTTTGGTGACCAGCGCGTCGATGCGGTGCTCGCTCAACAGCGCGAGTTCGTCGTCATAGCGATACGGCCCCCGGGACAGCAAAAGCTGGTGACGGCGCGGCAATGAGGCAGCATCCGGTTCGGTCACCGCGCGAATCAAGAACCACGCGTCGCTGCCGGAGAAGGCCTTGACACCGGACCGCCCGGTCGTGAGGAAGACCCGTGAATAGCGTTGCTGGGCAACAGCTTCTGCCGCCTTGATATCCGATGCTACGACGATGGCGCCGCCGGGATCCCACGCGGGGCGGGCCAACACTATGTGGGGTATCCGTAACTGGCCACACACTTCGGCTGCGTGCGCGGTCATGGTTGCCGCGAACGGATGGGTGGCGTCGACAACGGCGCCGACGCGCTCATCCTCTAGCCAGCGCCGTAGCCCGTCGACGCCGCCTAATCCGCCGATGCGTACCGGGCCGACGGGTAGGGCCGGGTCTGGTACCCGGCCCGCCAGCGAGCTGATGATGTCGACTCGCGGGTGCAATGTTCTCGCCAGCGCGCGGGCCTCGGCGGTGCCGCCCAGCAGCAGCACCCGCATCAGTGCTGGCTCCCCCGGGTCCGCCCGGTTGAATACAGGTAGCTGTCGGCGAATCCCTCGGCGGCCAGCACATCGCCGACGATGATGACGGCGGTCTTGGTGATGTTGGCGTCACGCATTTGCCCGGCGATGCTGGCGAGGGTGCCGCGCAGCACGGTCTGCTGCGGCCAGGTTGCGAAAGCCACCACCGCGGTCGGTGTTTCGGCTTTGTAGCCGCCTTCCAGTAGCTGCGGGACGACGGCATCGATCTGGGCGGCGGCCAGGTGCAGGACCAAGGTGGCGCCGGATTGGGTGGGGGCGGTCAGGTCTTCACCGGCCGGCATGGGTGTCGACAGGGTCGCCACCCTGCTCAACGTCACCGTTTGTGCCACCCCCGGGACGGTGAGCTCGCGTTTTAGAGCGGCCGCGGCTGCGGCGAAAGCCGGTACGCCCGGAACGATTTCGTAGCCGATAGCCAACGCGTCGAGTCGCCGGCACTGCTCGGCCAGCGCGCTGTACAGCGACGGATCACCGGAGTGCAGCCGTGCCACGTCGTGGCCGGCGGCATCGGCGTCGGCGAGTTCGGTGACGATCTGGTCCAGCGTCAGCGGGCCGGTATCAACGATTTTGGTGTCGGGCGGACACAGGGCCAGCAGGTCGTCGGGCATGATCGAACCCGCGTAGAGGCATACCTTGCATCGACTGAGCAGGCGTTGGCCGCGAACGGTGATCAGGTCGGCGGCACCTGGGCCCGCGCCGATGAAATATACCGTCACTTCATCACCGCCCACTGCGTGACCGGAAACTGCGGGCGCCAACCGGTAAAGCCGCCCAGCGGCTCTCCACGATAGTGCTGGAACTTTCGCAGCTGACCGCCAAGTCTTGAATATGCCTGCGTCAGAACGGCTTCGGACTCGGCAGTGACCGCGTTGGCAACCAACCGGCCGCTGGAAGGAAGGTTATCGAGGCAGGCGTCGAGCAGGTCGAACTGGGTCAGGCCGCCGCCGATGAAGATCACCGACGGCGCTTCGGCACCATCGAACGCATCAGGTGCTTCGCCACGCACGTCGATGGTGACGCCCGAGGCGGCGGCGTTGAATCCGATGTTGAGGCGGCGCCGCTCGTCGCGTTCGAAGGCCACCGCGCTGCAGCCCCGCCAACGCAAGCACCACTCGACGGCGATGCTGCCCGAGCCCGCGCCGACGTCCCACAACCGCTCCCCCGGCCGCGGCTGCAGCGCCGCCAACGTCACCGCCCGGATCCCGTGTTTGGTGATCTGCCCGTCGTGGACGAACGCATCGTCGTGCAATGGCGACATACGCTCGTCCGGCAGGTAGCGGACGGCGATCACGTTGAGATCGTCGACATCCTGCGGCGCGTCGTCGGCCCACTGGCGCGCGGTGCCGTCGCGGCGGCGTTCGGCTGGACCGCCGAGCTGTTCGAGCAAGCTGACTTCGGAATCGCCCCGGCCGTACGTGTTCAGCAGTACCGCCAGCGCCTCCGGCGTGGACCGGTCGCCCGACAGCACGATGGCCTGGCCGCCGCGGCGCACCGCGGTGCTCGGCTGGGCGGTGACGAGGCTGATCACCTCGGTGTCGTGGACATTCCAGCCCATCCGCGCGCACGCCAGCGTTACCGAGGACACGTGCGGCAGCACCCGCAGTTTTTCGGCGCCGAACAAACGGATCAGGGTGCCACCGATGCCGTGCATCAGCGGGTCGCCGCTGGCGATGATGTGTATGTCGTCGGGCGCGTCGACGGGCAGGGCCTGCAGGGCGGGCAGCATCGGGGAAGGCCACTCGCGGCGCACGGCGGCCACCCCGTTGTCGAGCAGGCCGAGCTGGCGCTTTGCACCGTAAATTACTGTGGCCCTTTGCAGTTCGGCGCGTGATGTCGCCGATAGCCCTGCCATGCCGTCGGCGCCGATACCGACCACGACGATCATCGCGGCATCCTGCGCCACACAAATTGCGGTAACAGCCGCATCACGAAGAACATAGGCCGCAGTGCCCACGGAATCCAGACGGTGCGCCGACCTTTGGCCAGCGCACGCGCGGTGGCGGCGGCCACCTGCTCCGGAGTGCTGGACAGCGGCGCGGGCGTCATGCCCTGCGTCATGCGTCCGATGACGAATCCCGGGCGCGCGATCAGCAACCGCACCCCGGTGCCGTGCAGCGCGTCGGCCAACCCGCTGGCGAAGCCGTCCAGGCCGGCCTTGGCCGAGCCGTAGACATAGTTCGCGCGGCGTACCCGGACCCCGGCGACCGAGGAGAACACCACCAGTGATCCCCGGCCTGCCGTCCGCATAGCGGCCGCCAGGTGGGTGAGCATGCTGACTTGGGCGACGTAGTCGGTGTGCACGATGGCCACCGCGTGTGCGGCGTCGATCTCGGCGCGGGCCTGATCGCCAAGGACCCCGAAGGCCAGCACCGCGGTGCCGATGGGGCCGTGATCGGCGACGGTCGACGCGACCAGTGGGCGATGCGAGGCCAGGTCGTCGGCGTCGAACTCTCTGGTGTACACCGCCGCGGCCCCCGCGGCTTTGAGCGTGGCCACCTGCTCATCGAGCCGGTCGGCTTTGCGCGCAGCCAGTACCACCGTCGCCCCGGGCGCCAGACGGCGCGCGACTTCAAGGCCGATCTCACTGCGGCCGCCCAGAATTAGTATCGGACCGGCGCCCGTGTCATCCACGGCTGCGATTATTACCTGCGCTAGCGTGGGCGGTGATGACGAACACCACCACCCGGCTGACCGACGACGCCTTGGCGTTTCTGTCCGAACGTCATCTGGCCATGCTGACTACGCTCCGTGCCGACAACTCGCCGCATGTGGTGGCCGTGGGTTTCACCTTCGACCCCAAGACCCATATCGCGCGGGTCATCACGACCGGCGGCTCCCAGAAGGCGGTCAACGCCGACCGTGGCGGGGTCGCCGTGCTCAGCCAGGTCGACGGCGCCCGGTGGCTGTCGCTGGAGGGCAGGTCCAAGGTCAACAGCGATGTTGACGCCGTCCGCGACGCCGAGCTGCGCTATGCGCAGCGCTACCGCACTCCGCGGGCCAACCCGAAACGGGTTGTGATCGAGATCCAGGTGGAGAGGGTGCTGGGATCGTCGGATCTGCTGGACCGCGGCGAGTAGCTCACCCAACACGGCGCCAAGCCGGCTTATTGCGACTCAACGTTTGGTCCGAATCCCAGCGATTCACGATCGAACACAACCCAGTCGTCTGCGTCATTTACGATCTGCACGCCTTGTATTCCGGGTTCTTTTCTTATCATGTCCTCTAGCGCCTCCCATCTGATGCCACCGTAGGTGAGGCCTGGCCGACTGCGCGTGAGATAGGCACGCACAACATTCGGTATATCGTTCACCTGGAAAGTCTTCATGATTGGTTGACCCTCTTCGCCCTGTTCGGCGGTCAACTCCAGGAATACCTCAC
>DATIOT010000332.1:0-7590 GCA_035472875.1 Mycobacterium sp. | reverse complement strand
GCGGTGCTGATGGTGCCGGGCGACGGCCCGCGCGCCGCGACCACGGCGGGACCTGTCGACCAGGTGCCCAGTTCGTTGCGCGGCTTCGTCAAGGCTGGGCAGGCGGCCTACCAGTACGCAACAGTGCACACCGAAGGCTTCTCGGGTCCGGCATTGATCATCGGTACGCCGGCGTCGTCGCAGGTGACCAACCTGGAGCTCTACCTGATCTTCCCGCTGAAGAACGAGCAGGCCACGATCATGCTGGTGCGCGGCACGATGATCACCGGCGGCGCGGTGCTGCTGGTGCTGCTCGCCGGGATCGCGCTGCTGGTATCCCGCCAGGTGGTGGTGCCGGTGCGGTCGGCGTCGCGGATCGCCGAACGGTTCGCCGAAGGCCATCTGTCCGAACGGATGCCGGTGCGCGGCGAAGACGACATGGCCCGGCTGGCGGTTTCGTTCAACGACATGGCTGAAAGTTTGTCCCGGCAGATCACCCAGCTCGAGGAGTTCGGCAACCTGCAGCGGCGTTTCACTTCCGACGTCAGCCACGAACTTCGCACCCCGTTGACCACGGTGCGGATGGCCGCCGACTTGATCTACGACCACAGCGCCGACCTCGATCCCACGCTTGCGCGGTCCACCGAACTGATGGTCAGCGAACTGGACCGCTTCGAGACGCTACTCAACGACCTGCTGGAAATCTCCCGGCACGACGCCGGTGTGGCCGAGTTGTCTGTCGAAGCGGTCGACTTGCGCACCACCGTGCTGAGCGCGCTGGGCAACGTGGGACACCTCGCCGAAGAGGCCGGTGTCGAGTTGCTCGTGGACATGCCGACAGAAGAGGTGATCGCCGAGGTCGACGCGCGGCGGGTAGAGCGAATCCTGCGCAATCTGATCGCCAACGCCATCGACCACGCCGAGCACAAACCAGTCCGGATCCGGATGGGCGTCGACGAGGACACCGTCGCCGTCACCGTCCGCGACTACGGGGTCGGGCTGCGGCCCGGCGAGGAGAAGCTGGTGTTCAGCCGGTTCTGGCGCTCGGACCCGTCGCGGGTGCGGCGGTCGGGCGGCACCGGGCTGGGTCTGGCGATCAGCGTCGAAGACGCGCGGCTGCACCAGGGCCGACTGGAGGCATGGGGTGAGCCCGGCCAGGGCGCGTGCTTCAGGTTGACGCTTCCCCTGGTTCGTGGCCACAAGGTCACCACCAGTCCACTGCCCATGAAGCCAATTCCGGAGCCGGCGCAACCGACTGCGTCACAACGCCAGGACCGTGAGCGCGAACGTGAGCATGCCGACAGGAGCGGGTGATGCGGCCGCTCCTGAAGAGATTAGCGCTGTTGTTGCTGGCGGCGTTGGTCGCCGGCTGTGCGGGAGTGCCTAGCTCGTCGGCTCCGCAAGCCATCGGCACCGTGGAGCGACCGGCACCGTCGAATCTGCCCAAGCCGACCCCGGGCATGGATCCCGACGTGTTGCTGCGCGAATTCCTCAAGGCCACAGCCGATCCGGCCAACCGGCATCTGGCCGCGCGGCAGTTCCTCACCCAGTCGGCATCCAACGCATGGGACGACGCTGGTAGCGCACTACTGATCGACCACGTGGTATTCGTCGAAACCCGTGCCGCCGAACGGGTTTCGGCAAACATGCGGGCGGACATCCTGGGCTCGCTGTCCGATGTGGGGGTGTTCGAGACGGCTGAGGGCGTGCTGCCGGACCCGGGGCCGATCGAGTTGGTCAAGACGTCGGGTGGCTGGCGAATCGACCGGCTGCCCAATGGGGTCTTCCTGGACTGGCAGCAGTTTCAGGCGACCTACAAACGCAACACGCTGTACTTCGCCGACCCGACGGGCAAGACGGTGGTCCCCGATCCGCGCTACGTCGCGGTTCCCGATCACGATCAATTGGCCACCGAGCTCGTCTCCAAGCTGCTCGCAGGGCCGCGGCCCGCGATGGCGCACACCGTCCGCAATCTGCTCGCTCCGCCGCTGCGGCTGCGCGGGCCGGTGACCCGGGCCGACGGCGGAAAGAACGGGATCGGGCGCGGTTACGGCGGCGCGCGCATCGATCTGGAGAAACTGTCGACCACCGATCCGCACAGTAGGCAATTAGTTGCCGCACAGATCATTTGGACACTGGCCAGGGCGGACATCAGAGGCCCGTATGTGATCAACGCCGACGGTGCACCTCTGGACGACAGGTTTGCCGACGGATGGACCACCTCCGATGTCGCCGCCACCGATCCAGGCGTGGCCGACGGCGCGGGTGCGGGGTTGCACGCCCTGGTCAACGGGTCATTGGTCGGCCTGGACGGGCAGCGCGTCACCAACGTGCCGGGCGCCTTCGGCCGGATGGGCGACCAAACTGGGGCCGTGCTGTCACGCAGCGGTCGCGAGGTGGCGTCGGTGGTGACGCTGAATCGCGGAGCCCCGGATATGGCGGCGTCATTGTGGATCGGTGATCTTGGTGGCGAGGCGGTCCAGTCCGCGGACGGACACAGCCTGTCGCGGCCCAGCTGGTCGCTGGACGACGCGGTCTGGGTGGTGGTCGATGCCAACAACGTGCTGCGCGCGATTCAGGAACCGGCATCGGGTCAACCCGCGCGTATTCCCGTAGATTCCGCCGCGGTGGCCAGCCGCTTCCCGGGGCCGATCACCGATCTGCAGCTGTCCCGGGATGGGACGCGTGCCGCGATGGTGATAGGAGGCCAGGTGATTCTCGCCAGTGTCGAGCAGACCCAGGCCGGGCAGTATGCCCTCACCTACCCCCGGCGGCTGGGATTCGGGCTGGGCAACTCGGTGGTGTCGTTGTCCTGGCGAACCGGCGACGACATCGCGGTGACCCGCACCGACGCTGCCCATCCGGTGTCGTACGTGAACCTCGACGGGGTGAATTCCGACGCGCCGGCTCACGGTTTACAGACTCCGCTGACGGCGATTGCGGCCAACCAGTCGACGGTCTACGTCGCGGGTCCGCAAGGGGTGCTTCAGTATTCGGCTTCCGCCGCTGAAAGTCAGCAAGTCTGGTCGGAGGTGACAGGGTTCATGGTGCCCGGGGCGGTGCCGGTATTGCCCGGGTGAGTGGCTGACGGCAGGCCCGGGCGGCGCTAACCTCAGAAATTATCCTCGCAGTGAGGAGCCACTAGGGATGCCGCCCAAAGTTCCGCGCTTGCGGTGGAACGATCCCTTTCGCGCGCTGGACGTGCTGGGTTCGTTATGGTCGTCAACCGGACTGCCGTCGCTCACCGCCGGGGCCGCCCAGGGGGTTGCGGTACCGTACCGGACCCTGTTCACGACGTTGCAGCAGCTGCTCATCGGCAAGCGAGTCACCATCCGGATGGGCGACCACGATGTGACGCTGACCGTCACCGAGCTGGACTCAGAGCTCGAGCCGAGCGGATTGGCCGTCGGTCAGCTCGGCGAGGTCCGGGTGGCCGCGTGCGATATCGAGTGGGGCGAGAACGTCCAGCAGCGCCTGCAGCGCGCCGTTGCCGTCCTGCGCAACGTGCACATCCGTCCGGGCGTGCCACCGGTGGTGGTCGCGGCGCCGGTCGAGTTGTCAACGGCGCTGCCGGCCGAGCGCTTCGACGACATACTGCGTCAGGCGGCGCCGCAGCTACACGCGCAGCTAAACGCGGACAGAACGGCCCAGCTGTACTGGGTCCGCCGCCCCGGCTGGGGAAGCCTCGAGGTCGACGTTGACGTGGTCGGGACGACGTTGTGGGTGCGGCCGCGCGCGCTGGTCACCGGGCTAACCAGGCAAAGGCGATTCAAACTGCCGAAGCGGACCCCCGCCCACCCGGTGCCCCTGCCCGACTTGCCGCACGGGCTGCTGGTCACCGGCGTCACCCTCGGAGGGGATTCCCTGCAGATTTCGGCCCTGCTGCCGCAATGGCGCATGGACTTGCCGCTGCGGCATCTAGAAGACGTCATCAGCCAGTTGAGCCAGGGTGCGCTCAGCTTCGCCTGGCCGTCGCTGCTGCGGAGTTCCGACTAATTCGCTAAGGCGGCGCAAGGCTTGATGTTTGGATTGCTGTTGAAAACGTTGTCTGGATCGAATTTGGCCTTGATCGTGGCCAACCGCTGGTACTTGCCGCCCCGGTAGGCATGCCGCACCCGGCTGTCGTCGTCCACGGCCAGGAAATTGGAGTAAACGCCTCCCGTCTGCCACCTCGATGTCGCCGCGAAAGTGTCTCGCGCCCAATCGATGTGGGGCTGCCACTCATCGTCGGGGTGCCATCGGGCGAGCACGTTGATGAAGTGGTCGGCATGTCGATCCGGAAATGCGGTATCGTCCTCGGCCAGCCGGTCTTGGGCGGCGTGCTGATAGGAGAACTCCACCACGGAAAGCGGTGAGGGCAGCCGGCGCGCCGAATCGATCAACGCTTCGATGCAGTCACTGGTGATCTGGCCGAGATACCCGCCTTTTGTGTAGTTGCATGCGCCCGGGCCGAGGATCGCGTCGTTGAGCGATTGCAGCTCGACGTACGGCATTCTTTGGATGTCTCCGAACACCTTTGGCGCCCCCCGCCACAGCTCCTCGTTGACTAACCGGGCATCGGTGGCATCGCCGGTACACACTTGCCATCACGCATACCGGCGCGTCGACCAAGTCGTCGGGCACTCCCGGTTCCGCGGCCGCACGCCGCAAGTACACAACCACCTTCAAGTCGTCGGTGGCGCACCTCATCGTCTGGTCATAGTGAGCGATCGCACCCGCCGCCTCGTCCAGGCGATACACGGCGATGCCGACCGGAACCGTTTGCCCCACAGCGTGGGTTGCGAATTCGAACTCAGTCACGACGCCGAAGTTGGCTCCCGCGCCGCGCAGACCCCAATAGAGGTCGGGATTCTGCACCGCGCTGGCGCTCATCACGCTGCCGTCGGCCAGGACAACACGTGGGCTATTTGAGCGCGCCCTGAACTAGCGGCTGCTAGCTGCGGTCGGGTTGTCACCGCCAGCCACCACACTGGCCATGTGCTCGACCTAATCCTGCCGCTGCAGTGTGGCGGCTGCGGTGCGCCGGCGACAAGCTGGTGCGCCGCCTGCGCCACAGAACTCGTCGTCAAATCCGACCAACCGCGCCTGATCACCCCCCGCATCGACCCCGGGGTTCCGGTGTTCGCGCTCGGCCGATACGTCGGCGCCCGTCGCCAAGCGATCCTCGCGATGAAGGAGCACGGCCGGGCCGACCTCGTCGCACCGCTGGCGCGCGCACTGGCCGTCGGTGTGCACCGGCTGCTGGCCTGGGGCATGGTCGAGACGCCGCTGACGATCGTGCCCGCGCCGACGCGGCGTTCGGCGGCGCGGCGGCGCGGGGGCGACCCCGTCACCAGGGTGGCGCGGTCGGCCCTGGCGTCATTGGCCGCCGCGGGGGGATACCCGGACATCAGCGTCGTTCAGGCGTTGCGAATGAGGGCGCTGGCCCGCGACTCGGTGGGCCTGGGGACGTCCGCCCGCGAGCGCAACATCGCGGGCCGGGTGCTGCTGCGCGGTAGGCCACCGCGCACCGAAGTCATGTTTGTCGACGACATCGTCACCACGGGGGCGACGGCACGGGAGTCCGTCCGGATCCTGCAGGCCGCCGGGATGCGGGTGGCCGCTGTATTGGCGATCGCGTTTGCCTGACGAGCCTCGGGCGAAACCCATGAGTACGGCTTGAATCGGCTGAGGAGATGTGAAGAACTCGCAACAGGTCTGTCAAATCGGTGGCACGGCGAGGCGAACACGAGCTAACGTCGAGGGCAACCTTCAGTGACTCACTGGTCTGACTCACTGGTCGCGATGTCCCAGGTTGCGACGCCACTTGCGGAGGGGGTGAGTATTCGACACCTTGCACCGGCGGGCTGCCTGCGGCGGTAACTGATCTAAAACCGCTCCAACCCCGTCGGCGCGTCTTCTGAAAGCCGGCACGCAGGGCGCGTGCGACGTGAAAAGAGAAACGAGTTGTCACGTATGTCAAGGCTTACCGTGGATTCCGGTCAGATTCTGGATCAACCGCCGGTAGAAACCGACGCGCAGGTCGAATCGACAACCACAGCCGAAGTTGTCTTCAAGGGCCGCAACGTCGAGATTCCCGATCACTTCCGCGTCTATGTCTCGCAGAAACTCGGCCGCTTGGAACGGTTCGACAAGACCATCTACCTGTTCGACGTCGAACTCATGCATGCACGCAACCGTCGCCAACGTAAGTCCTGTCAGCGGGTGGAGATCACCGCGCGGGGCCGTGGGCCGGTAGTCCGCGGTGAGGCGTGCGCCGACAGCTTCTATGCCGCACTCGAGTCCGCGGTGGTCAAGCTGGAGAGCCGGCTGCGCCGCGGCAAGGATCGCCGCAAAGTGCACTACGGCGAAAAGACCCCCGTCTCCCTGGCCGAGGCCACCGCGATGGCCCCGCTACCAGAAAAGGCCTTCAACACCGAACCAGCGGATCCGCACCAGCACGACAGCGCCGGCATCGACCATCAGGACCGCAAGGACCACGAGCCCGGGCGGGTGGTGCGTACCAAAGAGCACCAGGCCACGCCGATGTCGGTCGACGACGCGCTCTACGAAATGGAGCTTGTCGGGCACAATTTCTTCTTGTTCTATGACAAGGAGACCGAACGGCCGTGCGTGGTCTACCGCCGACACGCCTACGATTACGGGCTGATCAGGCTTTCCTGACGGGGCTCTGATCTGCTGAACGGCCGACGTTCGCCGGCTTTGAGAGCGTGTCACCTACGATGGATGGCGCCTCATGCCGAAGATTGACATCCAACAGGGGACATAGCTGTGCTGTCGAAATTGCTGCGCCTTGGTGAAGGTCGCATAGTCAAGCGCCTCAAGCGGGTGGCCGACTATGTCAGCACGTTGTCTGACGACGTCGCGAAACTCACCGACGCCGAGTTGAGGGCGAAAACCGACGAGTTCAAGAAGCGCTTGGAAAACGGGGAAAGCCTCGACGAGCTGCTGCCCGAAGCGTTCGCTGTGGCCCGCGAAGCCGCCTGGCGGGTGCTCGACCAGCGGCCGTTCGACGTGCAGGTGATGGGCGCGGCCGCCCTGCACCTGGGCAACGTCGCCGAGATGAAGACCGGTGAAGGTAAGACCCTGACCTGCGTGTTGCCCGCCTACCTCAACGCGCTGGCCGGTAAGGGTGTGCACATCGTCACCGTCAACGACTACCTGGCCAAACGCGACAGCGAGTGGATGGGTCGGGTGCACCGATTCCTGGGCCTGCAGGTCGGGGTGATCCTGGCCAACATGAGTCCGGACGAACGTCGGGTGGCCTACAACGCCGACATCACTTACGGAACCAACAACGAGTTCGGCTTCGACTACCTGCGCGACAACATGGCCCACTCGCTGGATGACCTGGTGCAGCTCGGGCACACCTACGCGATCGTCGACGAGGTCGACTCCATCCTGATCGACGAGGCCCGTACCCCGCTGATCATTTCCGGTCCCGCCGACGGCGCGTCCAGCTGGTACACCGAGTTCGCCCGGTTGGCGCCGCTGATGGAAAAGGACGTCCACTACGAGGTCGACCTGCGCAAACGCACCGTCGGTGTACACGAAAAAGGCGTGGAGTTCGTTGAAGACCAGCTCGGCATCGACAACCTCTACGAGGCCGCC
>DATIOT010000331.1:0-6172 GCA_035472875.1 Mycobacterium sp. | reverse complement strand
GGCCATCGCCGCGGTGTCCAGTAGCACCATCGACAGCTCGGCACTGGAGTTGACGTCCATGTTGGCAATGACAAATCGCGCGACGCTGAACAATTCCGGTTCGGAGACGTCCATGCCGGACTCGTTGGATACCTCGATGCTCATTGGACCATCATCGGCGACTGCGGATACCCGACGCCCGCCGAGCCGCCCGATTCATCGTCAGGCCGGGTTCCTCAAATTTCGCATAGGCGTCAACGATTTCCGAGACCAGCCGGTGGCGCACTACGTCCACACTGGTCAGCTCCGCGACGTGGATGTCGTCGACACTGTCGAGGATCTCCATCGCCGACCGCAGGCCGGACCTGGCGCCACCCGGAAGGTCGACCTGAGTGATGTCCCCTGTCACGACGATCTTCGACCCAAAACCCAGCCGGGTGAGGAACATCTTCATCTGCTCGGCGGTGGTGTTCTGAGCCTCGTCAAGGACAATGAACGCGTCATTCAACGTGTTGTGCGTGAGCAGGAAATCTTCGGTGACATATAGCGAGTCCGCAGCTGCGACCCGGATGCACACGGCCTCGTCGGTGCCCGCGGGCTCGATCCGATCGATAAAACGCATGGGCCGACCGCCGCACCTCATGTCATATTTCGCAGCCTTACGGGCGAGCCGGAACGGGACAACGCCCTCGGGCAGGCGGATGTCGAGGGTGTGCGTGTCCGATCGGTGGTGCACCGGCCTGCCCCTCGCCAGTCCCGGTTTGCGGCCCGCAGCAACTCTGGTGCGCTGGTATACAACACCACCCAACGACTGGACCAAGAACACCATGTCATCACGAAGCCGATCGGAGACCGTCGTGAACTGAATGCGGCACGTTCGACCCTGCTGAGTTACCGGACCGCCGTCAGAGTCGAGCAGACCTTGCAGAACAGCCAGCCGCACATCGGGTGAATTGAAGAGATAGTCACCGGGGATGAACTTGGTCGACGACCGCGTACCCGCGAGACCCAGCCGATGGAGTGCATTCGTGACCGGGTTCACGATAGTGATGACCTCACCCGGACGAGTAATCCGGTTCAGGAGGTAATCGACGCGGGATTTCCATCGCACCTCGATCCCAGGAATGAGACGTCCCAGGGATTCAGCCAGCTCGGGATCGATCGTCGCGAAGCTGGGTGTCGTCGAACACGTGAGGCACCCGTCTCCCAACATCAGACCCAGGGCGTATGGGTCGAGAAGCAGCGGCCGTGATTCGAAACTCACTGGTGCGCTCAACAGCGGCAATTCGTAGCGGTGGTAATGGGCAGCGCGGAGGTTGCCGATCATCTCCTTGGTCTCTAGCACGCGCGCAGGCCTGCCGCGTCGCCTATCTGCGCGTGTGTAGACCGACCACAGGTGGTCACCGGACGCCAATGTCGACGAACCATCCTGTGCGTAGACCCGGTAGATTTCTTTGAAGCCCTGTGGATAGACGCCCAGAACCTCCGTCGGACTCCCATCGGAACCGATGACAAAATCCCCGACTCGGAGCTCGCCGATAGGTCGGAATCCGTTGGGTGTCAACACTTTGGTGAGCACCGGCTGCGCCCGGCCGCGCATATACGCCAGCGGTGCCACCTCGATCACCCCGGCGGACATCAGCTTCGGGATCAGCTCGGGGTCCATCATGTCGTACAGCGCGTCATACAGCGGTCGCAGGTACGGATCGATCTTCTCGCTCAGCGTGCCCGGCAGAAAGCCAAGGCGCTCACCGGCTTCCACTGCTGGCCGGGTCAAAATGATGCGAGTCACCTGCTTTGTCTGCAGCGCGTTGACCGCCTTGGCCATTGCCAGATACGTCTTCCCGGTTCCGGCCGGGCCGACGCCCAAGACGATGGTGTTGGCGTCGATCGCGTCGACGTAGCGCTTCTGGTTGAGCGTCTTGGGCCGGATCGTCTTACCGCGGCGCGACAGGATGTCGAGTGTGAGCACCTCGGCCGGTGACTCGTTACCGGTGCCAACCAGCATGGCGACACTGTGCCGCACCACCTCTGGTGTCAACGGCTGACCACCGGCGACGATGGCGACGAGCTCGGAGATCACCCGCTCGGCCAGCGCGACGTCGGCCGGCTCACCCGAAAGGGTCACGGCGTTGCCACGCACATGCAGGTCGGCGTTGAGCGTACGTTCCAGCGCGCGCAGGTTCTCGTCGGCCGAGCCCAGCAAGCCCACGACGAGATCGGGCGGAACATCGATGCTGCTGCGAACCTGAGCAGAGGCCGATGATGCGTCAGCGGCGCTGGTCTCGCGTGGCGTCACGTGGTTTCCGATGCCTGCCTTCTGCGGTTCTCGCCGTTGACGGCGTATTTCTAGGTTTTCTATCCTACCGCCGGGTGGAAGCGGACCCCAATGGTCAACAGCGCCGCAACAGCGTATTGGCTGGCAGATCCTTGTCCAACACCTTGCGGGCCTGGGCCACACCGGTGACCGGCAGCAGCGTCTCGTCGAGCAGCCCCACCTGTACCAGCAGCGCGGCCTGATCCCAGTAAATCCGCTCGTAGGCGACTTTAGGTTTCTCGGAGTCCGCCTCGAATCCCATCACGACCACCACCGGCAACAAGACCGCGCGACCGCTGGGCGCCACACCGGGCAGGAATGTCGGCATCGGGATGTCGTGTGTGAACGACATGATCATCTCGTCGACGACACGGTCGGCACCCACAGTGCGACCCACCGGAATGATCGTTGTGTCGGCTGGCCAGTGCCCGATGAAGTACTTGTCGCAGAAGTCCGCCACCCCGCCTGCGCGGACTCCGCCCATCATGGTGGGCACGTGATTGACAAAAGGTTCCGCGGCCATCGTCGCCATGGTCGCGGCGACGTCCTTGGCGACGAACTCGTGGGCGACATGCTCGTCGAAGATCGCACTCAGGTCGTGGGCAGTTTCCGTCATCCGGCCCGCTCCTTTGTCGTCAAACCCCGGGTGGCTGTGATTGTGCAGCGGCAGTGTGAGTAGGGGCCTGCAGAATTACAGGTTCGATGAATCATCCCATCGGGGGGTGAGCACGCCCAGCGCGCCCAACGCCACTGCGGCCGCAGTCGACGTCCGCAGCACCTGCGGGCCAAGCCGGACTGCCACCGCGCCGGCGTCGGCCAACGCCGCGATCTCATCGGGCGCGATACCGCCTTCGGGACCGATGACGAGAAACAGCGAGTTTGCTTGCGCTACAGCGACATCGGCAATCCGCCAGGTCGCCGACTCGTGCAAGGCCAATACCGTCGCGCCGGCAGCGACTTCGTCGCAGATCCGCTGGGTCAGCGCCGCAGTGGACAGCACACCGTCGACCGGCGGGATGTGCGCCCGTCGGGATTGTCGGGCCGCCGAACGGGCGACGGCACGCCACCGGCGCAGACCCTTGTCGACCCGGGCACCTTCCCAGCTGGCCACACAGCGAGCCGCCTGCCAGGCCAGGAACGCGTCGGCGCCGGCCTCGGTGGCCAATTCTATTGCCAACTCCGAACGCTCGGACTTGGGCAACGCCTGCACCACCGTCACCGACGGCCGGCCTGGCGCGACGCTCCAGCGCCCCAGCACCCGGGCATGTAATCCGTCGCGCCCGGTCTGCTCGACCAGGCAGCGCGCCAGGCCCCCGGCGCCGTCGCCGAGCACCAGTTGCTCGCCAGGACGGATCCGACGCACCGTGGCAGCGTGAAACCCTTCGTCACCGTCCACGACGGCCAGCGCGCCGGTATCGGGCAGTGCGTCAGTGTAGAAAAGCGTCGCCACCATGTGCGCGGTCCGTAGAAACTGCGACTAGCGCCCGGTGAAGGTCTCGCGCAGCCGGCTGAACAATCCGCCGCCGCTGTGCGTCGAGCGCACCTCGGCCACGTCGCGGCTGCGGCGGTTCTTCAGCTCGCTCAGCAGTTCGGCGTCCTGGTGGTCCAGCCGGGTGGGAACCACCACCTCGAGGTGGACGTGCAGATTGCCGCGCGCGCTGGAACGCAGGTGCGGCATCCCGTGGCCACGCAGCGTGATGACCGAAGCCGGTTGCGTGCCAGGCGGAATGGTGATCTCGCTCATGCCGTCCAGGATGGCGTCGACGGTGACCGTGGTGCCCAGCGCCGCATCGACCATCGGCACCGAAATCGTGCAGTGCAGGTCGTCACCGTCGCGAACGAAGATGTCATGAGCCTGCTCATGGACCTCGACATACAAGTCACCGGCTGGCCCTCCCCCGGGGCCCACCTCACCCTGGGCGGCGAGCCGTACCCGCATGCCTTCGCCGACACCGGCGGGAATCTTGACGCTGATCTCCCGACGGGCCCGTACCCGGCCGTCGCCCATGCACTGGTGACACGGGTCGGGGATGACCACGCCGACACCGCGGCAGGTCGGACACGGCCGCGACGTCACCATCTGGCCGAGCAGCGAACGCTGCACCGTCTGCACCTCTCCGCGACCACCGCAGGTGTCGCAGGGGATCGGCGCGGAATCGCCGTTGGTGCCCTTACCCTGGCAGCGGTCGCACAACACCGCGGTGTCGACGGTGACCTGCTTGGTCACACCGGTTGCGCACTCTTCGAGATCCAGCCGCATCCGCAGCAACGAGTCCGAGCCCGGCCGAACCCGGCCGATCGGACCGCGAGATGCCGCACCTCCGCTGAAGCCACCGCCGAAGAAGGCCTCGAACACATCGCCCAAACCGCCGAAACCGCCGAAACCGCCGGCTGATGCGGCGGCGTTTGCCAGTGGATCGCCGCCCAAGTCGACGATCCGGCGTTTCTCCGGATCGCTCAGCACTTCGTAGGCGACGCTGATTTCCTTGAATTTCGCCTGCGCGGTCTCATCGGGATTGATGTCGGGATGCAATTCGCGCGCCAGCTTCCGGTACGCGCGTTTGATCTCCGCATCGCTGGCGTTTCTGCTCACGCCGAGCAGCCCGTAATAATCGCGTGCCACGCCCGCCCTTTCCTGTGCCGCGCTACGCAGCTGTCCGCAAATTCTGTAGGTGCGCGCTCATCGAGCACCCAGGACTTCGCCTATATAAAGCGCAACCGCGGCGACACTAGCGATAGTTCCCGGATAGTCCATCCGGGTGGGCCCAAGCACACCCATACCGCCGTACACGGTGTCCATGGTGCCGTACGCGGTGGACACCATCGAGGTGCCCACCATCTGCTCGGCAGCCGTCTCGTGACCGATGCGTACCGTCACCTTGCCCGCTTCCTGCTGCGCCGCCAGCAACCGCAGCACCACCACCTGCTCCTCAAGGGCCTCCAGGATGGACCGTAGCGAACCACCGAAATCCGCGGCGTTGCGGGTCAGATTGGCGGTGCCGCCCATCAGCAAGCGCTCTTCGGTGTGTTCCACCAGCGATTCCAGCAACACCGTCGCCGCACGGCCGACGGCGTCGCCCAGCACGCCCGCGCCGCTGAGCTGTGCGGCGAGGTCAGCCACCGCCAGAGAGGCCGCCGCCAGCTTCTTGCCTTCCAGCGCCTGGCCGAGCATCTCACGCAGCTGAGATAGCTGGTGATCGTTGATGACATCGCCGAGTTCGACGATGCGCTGATCCACCCGGCCGGACTCGGTGATGACCACCATCAACAGCCGGGCCGGCGTCAGCGCGATCACTTCCAGATGACGAACGGTCGACGTCGACAACGTCGGGTACTGGACCACGGCCACCTGGCGGGTCAGCTGAGCCAATAGCCGTACCGCACGGCGCAGCACGTCGTCGAGGTCCACGCCGGACTCCAAGAAGCCCTGGATCGCGCGCCGCTCCGCCGACGACAGCGGTTTGACGTCGTCGAGACGGTCGACGAACTCGCGGTAGCCCTTCTCCGTGGGCACCCGGCCGGAGCTGGTGTGCGGCTGGGCGATGTATCCCTCGGCCTCCAGCACCGCCATGTCGTTGCGGACCGTGGCGCTGGACACGCCCAAGTTGTGACGCTCCACAAGTGACTTCGAACCGATTGGTTCCTTGGTGGCGACGAAGTCGGCGACGATAGCGCGCAGCACCTCGAAGCGACGGTCGTCCGCACTTCCCATCGAGTCCCACCTCCTTGATTGCGTCCATTTTACGGTCTCAAGAGGTGCTCACTGCCATTAGCAGGCGTCTGGCGGCGGCCGCCGGTCAATTCCGACTAGCCTGTCCAGCATGCATCCGTCGGGCCTGCGCGACGCGTCAGGGAAAACCCGCCAATGATTTTCAA
>DATIOT010000330.1:0-4982 GCA_035472875.1 Mycobacterium sp. | reverse complement strand
GGTGTCTTCCTGGCCGCGTTGGCATTCGCCGAGTCCGGCCTCATGCTGGGGGCCGTGGTCACTTTCGTTGTGATCAGCATCTTCTACGGGATCGTGGTGGCTCGGCGGATGAGCCAATTCTGGCCGGCTGCCAAGGATCTGAGCGGCGCTGACCGTGTCGCGGTGGCTCGTGCGGCGCGCCGCGGCCGAGACATCGACGACGCGCGGCTGGCACCCGCGGCTATCGAGTACGGCGGTGGGCTGCGCGAAGCACGCGAGCAAGCTCGCCGATGGCAATGGATGGTGTGGCTGGGTGCCGCCGCGGTGTTGGTCTGGGCGGTGCTCGATAGCATTTCCGGTCCGCCCCGGACCGCCGTGGTGTCATGGCTTTTCGTCGTGTTCTTCGCCGTCGAGATCTTCTGGTGGCCACGGGCACAGGATCGGCTACTCGTCAACGCCGAGCGCACCGGGGAGTCAGCTCGCCGGGCATTGAGTCAGCAGCAGACCGACGACGCGTGAGATTCAGCTCGCCGTCGGGCTGGGTACCTTCAGGCCGTCGCGTGCTCCGAGGTTGGTCGCCGCGGTGACGACGGCCCGTTCGATCTGCCGAAGCGCGTGCACTGCGGTGAGGAATCGTCGGGTATCGGGCCGCGGTTCGTCCTCGCCATCCTGATGCCGGGCCAGTGTCTCAGCGGCGTCGAGTTCGTCGGTCGTGGAGTCGACGGTCAGCGAGTCGGCACCGTCGACGATGGCAACCAGCGCGTCGATGTTGCGCCGAGTCTGCGCTGCGGCCGACGTGAAGGCAGCGGCCAGCGCTGCTGACCCCACCGGATCCTGGTACTGCTCGCTGCTGCGCGCCAAGCTCCGTCCGTAACGATCGCAAGCGGTGAATATCCGTAGGCCGCGTCGAATGCTTCGCCGGCCGGCAAGACCTGCGACGCCCGCCAGCAGCGGCTTGGCGGTGACCCGGAACTGCTGCAGGTTTCGGTCGAGCTGGCGTGCTTGCTCGGTCGGGCTCACGGTCTCGTCCTCACCGCACATGGTCGCGGTGGAAATTTCGATCAGTGCGGACAACGCATTCAAGAAGGCACGGGTGTCGTTGCGGATGGCGGTTCTGGTATTCGTTGGCAGCACCAGGATTGCCACGGTGACGCCGATGACGGCGCCGATCGCGGTCTCTTCGATCCGCAACATCAGTACGCCGAAGGAGAACTCGCCAAGCAATCCGTACAGCAACGCCAGCATCGTGGTGATCCAGAATGTCATCAGGCTGTAGGTGACCGTCATGAAATAGAAGGCGCAAAAAAGGCAGACGAAGATCGCCGCGAGCGAGGCGGTCTCGTTGCCGGCGAACAACGTGGCCACCAGCACGCCGCACGGCACGCCGAGCATGGTGCCGAGCAGCCGCTGCCAGCCTTTGGTGAGCGTTTCGCCCCAGGAGTTGGTGCCGGCGAAGATCACGAACGCCGCGATCACCGCCCAATACCAGCGGGACGGCGACACCAACTCCCCGGTGATGATGGCCAACGACGCGGCGACGGCCACCTGGATCGCTTGTCGGGTGGTCTGCCGCAGACCGCCGTCCTGTTGCCCGCCGACGTCCGAGTCGGCTTCCGGGGCGACGCTGTCGGATGCCGGAGGTGGTGCGTTGTCGGCGGTTGCAAGAGCGCCGGTGGTGGCACGCTCGACTAACGCCCTGACTTCGGCAGTCGCTGCCGCCGCGTTGATTATCGCCAAGGCAAGGCGGCGTACTGCGGCTTGGCCGGGGTCGTCGGCGTCGCTAGGCCCTGACTGCTGATCAAGAACGTGTTGGGCCTGGCTCGCGGCCTGTCGAAGCCCGCCCGCCTGCGGTATGCGGATCGCCCGTGCGAGTTTTGTGAGCGCCCCGACCAGCTCCACGCGGGTTCCGGTGGGTATAGCGGCGGCTGTGCCTGTGCCGAGGGCGGCTGCTCGTCGACCGGCGGTGGCGACCCATTCGATGGCGAGTTCGGCGTCGAACAGCCAGGGGGCAAGTTGTTCACTGGTTACCCCAGGCCACAACATGGCAGGGTCGGCTTTGTCTTCGATCTGACTTTGCACCATCAGGGCGGTCTCGTTGAGCCGGATGGTGCGGGCCCGCATGTGGCGGCGTCGCCGTTCGTCGAGGTGCCCGGTGCCTACCGCTTCGGCGGTGGTGTCGACCACGATGGCCATCCGCGCCCGCAGTGCCCGGATGGTGGCTCGCAGCACCCGCTCTGGTCGATCGGGCAACACGTAGGCGCTCATCACAAACGTGCACACCGTTCCCACCACGACGGCCCCGATCATCCAGGGCAACTCCGAAATGCTGGCTCGCAGATACAAAGTGAAGAAATAAGCCATGAACGCGACCATGCCCAGCGCCCTGCCGCGGGCCCCGAAGCGGCGAAGGTAAACCGCGCCGAACACGATCAGCACGAAAACAGCGTCGCTGGCCACTTTGTGGGGCGCGAGCAGCGCGGCGGCGGTGATGGCAAGTGCGGCTGGCACGGGCAGCAGCGCCATCGTGATCCGCTGCCGGTGGGCGTCCGGCTCGTTGACGGATCGGGCCGCGACCATCGTGATGACGACGCCAAGTAAAGCGACCGTCAGTGGCTGTCCCGTCGCCCTCGTCAGGAGGAAGAGTATCCCCAGGGCGCAGGCCAGCGCCGCCGTCGTCCGGGTGGCCATCCGCAGCCGCAACAATCCGGGATCGGAGCCGATCCACCAGTTACGGGCTCTTTCGTAGAGAACAGTTATCGGGTGACCCCTCTCGTATGCTTGACACCACATGGTTACCCGAACTGCGTCGCAGCTGCCAAGCTAGTCTTCGACGTCGTGGATGCGCCGACGCGGGCAAAGCTGGCCGATGGCCGTGACCTGCTGTTCTTCGCGTTGCCCGGGCACTGTCCGGCGCCGGTACCGGATCGCAGGCCGTTGCCCGAGCGTGCCGCGGACCAGTCGCAGTTGCGGTTCGACCGGTCAACCGGACAGTGGGTGATCATCGCCGCGTTGCGCCAAGACCGCACCTACAAGCCGCCTGCCGACCAGTGCCCGCTGTGTCCGGGTCCGACCGGGCTGACCAGCGAGGTGCCCGCCCCCGACTACGACGTCGTCGTTTTCGAGAACCGGTTCCCGAGCCTGTCCGGCGCCGGTGAGCTGATCGCTGTGCCTGGCGGCGACGGCTTTGTGTCCGCCCCGGGCCATGGTCGCAGCGAGGTGATCTGCTTTTCCAGCAAGCACACCGGGTCATTCGCGGATTTGGAACCGGCGCATGCCCGGTTGGTCGTCGAGGCATGGCGGCACCGCACGGCCGACCTGATGTCAGCACCGGGCATCGAGCAGGTGTTCTGTTTCGAAAACCGCGGCGAGGAGATAGGGGTGACGCTGACCCATCCGCACGGTCAGATCTACGGCTATCCCTATCTGACGCCGCGAACCGCCATCATGCTGGGGCAGGCGCGCGAACATCGGATGCGTCACGGCCGCAATCTTTTTGCCGACCTGTTGGCGCGCGAGGTCGCCGACGGTAGTCGCGTTGTGGCGCGCACCGAGCAGTGCACCGCGTTCGTGCCGTTCGCGGCGCGCTGGCCGGTCGAGGTGCACATCTACCCGAACAGGTTCGCGCACAACCTTGTCGACTTGCACGAGGACGAACTGGATGGGTTCGCCAAGGTCTACCTCGACGTGCTGAGGCGGTTCGACCGGATGTATTCGGCTCCGCTGCCGTACATTTCGGCGCTGCATCAGTTCGCCGACACCGACGCCCAGGCTGACGGCTACTTCCACGTCGAGTTGATGTCAATTCGGCGCAGCGCCACCAAACTCAAGTACTTGGCGGCATCCGAATCGGCGATGGATGCGTTCATCAGCGACGTCACGCCCGAACGTGTGGCCCAGCGACTGCGGGAACTCGGCCAATGACCGAGTCAAGCACCCGGTACGCCGCTCCCGGGCGGATCAACCTGATCGGGGAGCACACCGACTACAACCTCGGGTTCGCACTGCCGATCGCGCTGCCGCAACGCACCGTGGTGACTTTCACCCCTGACCGCAGCGATGCAATCACCGTGAGTAGCGATCGTGCGGACAGCTCGGTGCGCATTGCGCTCGGCACCGCTCCCGGTGACGTAGACGGCTGGGCCGGCTACGTGGCCGGGGTGATGTGGGCGCTACGTCAAGCCGGCCACCCGGTGCCCGGCGGTGCGATGTCGATCACCACCGACGTGGAGATGGGGTCGGGTCTTTCGTCCTCGGCGGCGTTGGAATGCGCGGCGCTGGGCGCGATCGCGTCGGCTGCCGGTGTCCGCATCGACCCCATCGAACAGGCGCGGCTCGCCCAGCGCGCGGAAAATGAGTATGTGGGCGCCCCAACGGGTTTACTTGACCAGCTGGCCTCATTGTTCGGGAAGCCGTCGACGGCGCTGCTGATCGACTTTCGCGACCTCACTGTCGGGCCGGTGGCCTTCGACCCGGACGGTTGTGGTGTTGCGCTGCTCCTGATCGACTCCCGGGCACGCCATCGTCACGCCGGCGGCGACTATGCGGCCCGGCGCGCGTCGTGCGAGCGAGCGGCCGCCGATCTAGACGCGTCGTCACTGCGTGAGGTTCAGGATCGCGGGCCCTCGGTTTTGGCTGCGGTGACCGACCCGGTCGACGCCCGTCGTGCCCGTCATGTGCTGACCGAGAACCGCCGGGTGCTCGATTTTGTTGCCGCGCTGAGTGATTCGGACTTCACCGAAGCCGGGCACATCCTGACGGCGTCGCACGCGTCCATGCGCGACGATTTCGAAATCACCACCGAGCACATCGACCTGATCGCCGATACCGCGGTCCGTGCAGGTGCTCTGGGTGCCCGGATGACCGGCGGCGGCTTCGGGGGCTGTGTGATCGCCTTGGTGCCGACTGGCCGGGCGGAAGTGGTAGGTGAGGCGGCGCGCCAGGCGGTGTGTGCTGCCGGGTTTGAGCAGCCGGTGATCACCCGAACCCGTGCGGCCGCGGGTGCG
>DATIOT010000329.1:0-3303 GCA_035472875.1 Mycobacterium sp. | reverse complement strand
CACAGTCGCCGCATGCAACTCTCCTCGGCGTAAGTCGACCCCCTTGAAATAGCTGGTGATCTGCGTTCATTGCCGCCGGCCGGGCCTTGACCCGGTCGGTGCGCAACTGTTAGCTTGCGGATCAAACATTGGGTATAAATCGTCACGCAGCCGAAGGGGCCCAATGATCGAGACCGCACCGGAGCTGCATTCCGTCGATCGTCTTCGGTGGTCGAGTATTGGATGGGCAACAGCCGCTTCGGCTTTCGCGACCTTCGCGATCGTGGCCCTGGCCACCATGCAAACCGGTCTGCACGGTGATCCCCGAACGCTCAATCCGGAACCCGGCGATGCGCCGTACCCGCCGTTTCTGGGGGTGACCGACTGGCCGCTGCTGAGCAGTGTGACTTCGGTTCTGGTCACGATCGGCTTCTTCGGCGTGGTGAGCTGGTTCTCAATCCGCGACCGCACGCCGCATTGGGCTCTCATCGTCGGCATCGCGGCCTTGCTCGCCGGCGCGCTCGACCCGCTGGCCAACTGGGCGACCTTCACCGTCTTCGACCCCAGAGTCGCGCACTTCCCGCTGTCGTGGCACTACTTCAACACCTCGCCGCTGTTGGAGCCGACGCTGTCGTTCCTCGGCGGGTACGCCAGCTACTACGTCCTGACCGGCGTTGGTCTGCTCTGGATCCACCGCCATTTCGTCGAGCCTCGGCTGCGCAGCGACGGATGGCCGGCACGGCACCGCATGCTGTCGGTGTTCATCACCGGATTCATTGCCGGCCTGCCGCTCAATGCGTTCATGCAGTTCTTCTGGCTCAAGGTGGGTCTGTTCGTCTACACCGAGGCCGCCGGCCCGGTACTGCACATCGCCGGCCGGCAATTGCCGTTGCTGATGGTGATCTACGACAGCGTGCTGTTCGCTGTGGTCGCCGTGCTGTGCGTGCCCGACGACGACGGCCGTCCAGCATTGGTAGCCAACCTGATTCAACGCCTGCGTCTTCGGTTTTCACCCGCCCTGCTACTCGTCACCACGACCGCGGTGCTGTTGAGCGCGGTGCTGCTGCCCATCGCGGTATTCAGCCTGCTGCGCATCAGCGGCCACACCGCACCCGCGTACGACCGATATCCCTACCCCGCCGTCAAGGTGTACGACCCATACGGGCATCTGCAGCGGGCGGGCAAACCGGGACCGTTCTATCGGTGACGAATTCCCAACGAACTAAAACGAACTAAAAGGAGGAAACAAGATGGCAGACGGTGCACACCGTGTGGTGGTGTGGGCGACAGGTGGCATCGGGTCGATCGCCATCCGCGCCATCCAGCGACGCCCCAATCTGGATCTGGTCGGTGTGTGGGTGCACTCCGATGAAAAGGTCGGCAAGGACGCCGGCGAACTCGCCAACGGGGAGCCGATCGGCCTGGCCGCCACCAATGATGCGGACGCGCTGATCGCCCTGAAGCCCGACTGCGTGATCTACGCGGCCAGCGGCC
Source organism: Mycobacterium sp. (assembly GCA_035472875.1). GTDB lineage: Bacteria > Actinomycetota > Actinomycetes > Mycobacteriales > Mycobacteriaceae > Mycobacterium. The sequence goes on along the minus strand of DATIOT010000329.1, from coordinate 1,830 downwards.
CGGAACGCGATGCACTGGCCATCCCGGATTACGTCAGGCTGCTCGAATCCGGAATCAACGTCGTCACGACCAGCACCACACGTCTGGTCAATCCGCACGCCTACCAACCCACGGAGTGGCGCGACCAACTGGTCGCCGCGGCCAAGCATGGCCAGGTGTCGCTGTATGCGTCGGGGATCGAGCCTGGGTTCGCCGCCGACTATCTGCCGTTGGTGCTGTCCACCCAATCGTCCTCCATCGAGAAGATCCACGCATTCGAGATCGCCCTCTACGACGACTACGGGGTTCCGGACATCATGATCGACGCGTTGGGCTTCAGTAGGCCGCTCGACTACCAGCCATGGATTAGCTACCCCGGCGCGATCGCAGGCGAATGGCAAGGGCAGATCCGGTTGATCGCCGACGCGCTCGGGGTCGAAGTCCAGGAAGTCCGCGAGGGTTTCGATCGCGCGGTCACCAACCGGACGCTGGAAGTTGCAATAGGCACCGTGCAAGCCGGGACATGCGGCGCGCTGCGAATGCAGGCGATCGGGGTGGTCGACGGTCGCGAAGCCATCGTCATCGAGCATGTCACCCGGCTCGCACACGACGTCGCCCCCGACTGGCCGACCGGGATCGGCGATCTGTCCTACCGCGTCATGATCACGGGCGACCCCGATATCGACTGCACCATGGCGGCCACGCTCAAGGATCCCCGCAAGGCCGGAGTCGGCGGAATGACGTCCGGAGCAGGCGCAATGGTCGCCACCGCGATGCGCGTCGTGAACGCCGTGCCGTATGTCGTTGCCGCAGAGCCTGGACTGCTGAGTTCGGTGGACTTGCCGTTGACGATCCCGAAGCACGCGTTTGTCACCGGCTGAGTCGGCACGCGGCCGCCGCGGCTTAGTCTGCCGGAGTGACCTTTAATCCGCTCGAAGAACTCACGCTGCAACAACTGCGGCTCCGCACGAGCATGAAGTGGCGCGCACACCCGGCCGATGTGTTGCCGCTGTGGGTCGCAGAGATGGATGTCAAGCTGGCGCCAACGGTGGCAGACGCTCTGCGCAAGGCCATCGACAACGGTGATACCGGCTATCCTTCCGGCACCGCGTTTGCCGAGGCGGTCAGTGAATTCGCTTCGCAGCGTTGGCAATGGCACGATCTGCAGGTCAGCCGCACCGCGATCGTTCCAGACGTCATGCTCGGTGTCGTTGAGACACTACGGCTGGTCACCGACCGCGGTGACGCCGTCATCGTCAACTCGCCGGTCTACGCGCCGTTCTACGCATTCGTGTCGCACGACGGTCGCCGAGTGATCGAGGCGCCGCTGGACGTGGACGGCCGAATTGATTTGGACGCCTTGGAGGAAGCGTTTGCGGGTGCGCGTGCTTCAGGCGGGAAAGTCGCCTACCTGTTGTGCAATCCGCACAATCCGACGGGTTCGGTGCCCACGTTCGACGAACTGAGCGGGGTTGCCGAACGTGCCCGCCGGTTCGGTGTCCGAGTGGTGTCGGACGAGATTTGGGCGCCGGTCATCCTGTCGGGGGCGCGATTCACCCCGTATCTGAGCGTTCCCGGCGCCGAGAACGCGTTCGCCCTGATATCCGGTTCCAAGGCGTGGAACCTTTCCGGGTTGAAGGCAGCCTTGGCCATTGCCGGTCCGGAGTCGGCTGCAGACCTTCACCGGATGCCGGAGGAGGTCAGCCACGGGCCCAGCCACCTGGGCATCATTGCGCACGCCGAGGCGTTCAGGACCGGTGGCGACTGGCTCGACGCGCTGCTGCTGGGCCTTGACGAGAACCGGACATTGCTTGGCGAACTGATCGCTGAACACCTACCCGGAGTGAAATA
>DATIOT010000328.1:0-4158 GCA_035472875.1 Mycobacterium sp. | reverse complement strand
ACCATGTACCCGATATCCGGTTAGACTGTCAAATTATGGCGGAAAGCACATCCACCGTGCCCGAGGTGACGGAACTTGCGGAAGGAATGCACCGTGCGTTGTCCAAACTGTTTTCGATCCTGCGCCGCGGCGACCCCAATGGCGCCGTAGCCGGCGACTTGACCCTGGCGCAGCTCTCGATCCTGGTCACGCTGCTCGATCAAGGCCCTATCCGGATGACGGACCTGGCCGCACACGAGCGGGTGCGGACCCCCACCACGACCGTGGCAATCCGCCGGCTGGAGAAGATCGGGCTGGTGAAACGCTCGCGCGACCCGTCCGACCTGCGGGCCGTGCTGGTCGACATCACCCCTCGTGGGCGGGCGGTTCATGGCGAGTCGCTGGCCAACCGGCACGCGGCCCTGGCCGCGATGCTTAGTCAGTTGCCCGAGTCCGACCTGAATACCCTGACCAAGGCGCTGGCGCCGCTGGAACGCCTGGCATCCGGTGAACCGGCACCCGATCCTTCAGGCGAGTCGCCCGCACGTAAGCATGCGTGAAAGTGGCTGCTTATCAACAGCATTGGTGATGCTCGTAAACTGAACCGCATGCCAACTGCTCTCATCACCGGGGCCGGCGGCGGTATCGGTTCCGCTATCGCCACCGCGCTGGCGCCGACGCATACCCTGCTGCTGGCCGGTCGGCCCTCTGACCGGCTCGATGCCGTCGCCGATCGGCTCGACGCGACAACGTTTCCGCTGGACTTGACCGACGCCGATGCGATCGAGTCCAGCTGCGAAATCGTGGACGCGCTCGACGTGCTGATACACAACGCGGGCGTGTCCATACCCGGCCATGTCGCTGAGTCGAGCGTTGAGGACTGGCGCGCCACCTTCGACGTGAATGTTTTTGGAGCGGTGGCCCTTACCTTGGCGCTGTTGCCGGCGCTGCGAATCGCCCGCGGTCGGGTGCTGTTCGTCAACTCCGGGTCAGGGCGCAAAGTTTCGTCGGGTATGGCCTCCTATTCGGCCAGCAAGTTCGCGTTGCGCGCGTTCGCCGACTCGCTGCGTGACGACGAGCCGGAACTGCGGGTGACGACGATATACCCGGGCCGCACCGACACCGACATGCAACGTGAACTTGTCGCGTTCGAGGGCGGTGAGTACGACCCCGCCAGCTTCCTGCGGCCCGAAACCGTCGCGACGGCGGTCGCCAATGTGGTGGCCACGCCGCCCGATGGCCAGGTCCACGAGGTGGTGATCCGGCCGGGCCGGCGATAAACGGGTTTCAGACGACCAGGTTGACCAGCCGACCGGGGACCACGATCACCTTGCGTGGGGTGGCACCCGCTAGGAATGCCTGGACCTTTTCGTCAGCCAGCGCGGTGGCTTTCAGGGTGTCGTCGTCGGCGTCGGCCGCCACCACTACTCGGCCGCGTACCTTGCCATTGACCTGTACCGGGTATTCGACGGTGTCGTCGACGAGGTAAGCGGGGTCGGCTTCCGGAAACGGGCCATGCGCCAACGACTTGGTGTGGCCTAGCCGCAGCCACAGCTCCTCGGCCATGTGCGGGGCCAGCGGTGCCAACATCAGCACCAGCGGCTCGACCGCCGCGCGGGGCACCGAGTCACGGTGCGCTTTGGTGAGGTAGTTGGTGTACTCGATCAGCTTGGCGGCTGCGGTGTTATTGCGCAGTGCCGCATAGTCTTCGGACACTCCAGCGATGGTGCGGTGCAGCGATTGCAGTGTGTCGGTGTCGAGCTCCTGTCGGCGGGCACCATCGATCACCTTTGTTTCGCCAGTGCTCTCGTCGACCACCAGCCGCCATACTCGCTGCAGAAAGCGGTGAGCGCCGACGACGTCTTTGGTAGCCCAGGGCCGGGAGGCCTCCAATGGGCCCATCGACATTTCGTACACGCGCAGTGTGTCGGCACCGTATTCGTCGCAGATCTCGTCGGGTGATATCGAGTTCTTTAGGCTCTTACCAATTTTCCCGAATTCCTGAAAGACTTCAATCTCGCCGTCGGGTCCTGGATAGACGAAGCCGCCACCGCGTTCGAGCACCTCGTCCGCCGGTACATACGACCCCCGAGCATCGGTGTAGGCGAAAGCCTGGATGTAGCCCTGGTTGATCAGTCGGCGGTAGGGCTCTCGAGAGCTGACGTCACCCAGGTCGTACAAGACTTTGTGCCAGAACCTCGAATACAGCAGGTGAAGCACCGCATGTTCGGCACCTCCGACGTACAAGTCGACGCCCCCGGGATCCTGCGGACCGTGTTCAGCCGGTCGTGGGCCCATCCAGTAGGCCTCGTTTTCCTTGGCGCAGAACCGTTCTGAATTATGGGGATCGGTGTAGCGCAGTTCATACCATGAGCTGCCTGCCCACTGCGGCATCACGTTGGTGTCGCGGGTGTAGGGCTTCAAGCCGTCGCCGAGATCTAACTCGACGTGCACCCACTCGGTCGCCTTGGCTAGCGGCGGTGACGGTTCGCTGTCGGCATCGTCGGGGTCGAACAACACCGGCGAATAGTCCGGCACATCGGGCAGCTCAACTGGCAGCGCGGCCAAGTCGAGCGGATGCGGGCGTCCATCGCTGTCGTAGACGATCGGGAACGGCTCACCCCAATAGCGCTGCCGTGCGAAAAGCCAGTCGTGCAACTTGAATTCGACGCGCGCCCGGCCGCGACCTTCAGACTCCAAGCGGGCGGTGATGGCTTCCTTGGCCGCTGCCACGTCCATTCCATCGAGGTAGCCGGAGTTCACCAGCACCCCGTCGCCCGTATGCGCGGCCTCCGAAATATCACCACCAGCAATGACTTCCACGATCGGCAAGTGGAGCTCCCTGGCGAAGTCCCAGTCGCGCTGGTCGTGCCCGGGGACTGCCATGATCGCCCCGGTGCCGTAGCCGGCCAACACGTAATCGGCGATGAAGATCGGCACCGGTTTACCGTTGGCCGGGTTAGTCGCGTAGCTGCCCAAGAAGATCCCGGTTTTCTCTTTACTCTCCTGGCGCTCGAGGTCGGACTTCGCGCCGATCGCGCGCCGGTATGCGGCGACAGCCTCGCCCGGTGTGGCGGCGCCGTACGTCCAGGCAGCGTCGACCCCGTCCGGCCAGGCTGTGGCTACCAGATCGTCGACCAGGTCATGCTCGGGCGCCAGCACCAGGTACGTGGCGCCGAACAGGGTGTCGGGCCGGGTGGTGAACACTTCAATGTCCACGACGCCGCCATTGGTTCTGGTCGCAGAAAACAGCGCCTGCGCGCCACTGGAGCGGCCGATCCAGTTGCGCTGCATGGTTTTGATTTGCTCCGGCCAATCCAGCAGGTCGAGGTCGTCGAGTAGCCGGTCGGCATAGGCAGTGATTCGCATCATCCACTGCCGCAACCGTTTCCGGAATACCGGGAAGTTGCCGCGGTCGCTGCGCCCGTCTGCGGTGACCTCTTCGTTGGCCAGCACCGTGCCCAGACCTGGACACCAATTCACCATCGCGTCTGCGCGGTAGACCAACCGGCAGCTGTCGATCAGGTCGGCCCGCTCCCCCGCCGAGAGTTTGGTCCAGTCCCGGCCGTCCTCGAGACGGCGTGCACCGGAATCGAATTCGGCGATCAGCTCCGCGATCGGACGCGCCTTGTTGGCTGCGGTATCGAACCAGGCGTTGTAGATCTGCAGGAAGATCCACTGGGTCCACTTATAGAACTCGAGATCGGTGGTAGAAAAGCTTCTTCGACTGTCGTGGCCCAGACCTAGCCGGCCCAGCTGGCGCCGGAAATTCACAACATTGGCCTCGGTCCTGATGCGCGGGTGGGTGCCGGTTTGGATCGCGTATTGCTCGGCTGGCAGCCCGAAAGAGTCAAACCCCAATGCGTGCAGCACATTATGGCCGGTCATGCGAAAGTAGCGGGCGTAGACGTCGGTGGCGATGTAGCCCAGTGGGTGTCCGACGTGCAGTCCCTCGCCCGAGGGATACGGGAACATGTCTTGCACGAACAACTTGTCGTCGGGCACCGAGGAGCCGTCGGTCGGAGCCAGCGAGCCGACCGGGTTGGGTACGTTGAACGTCCCGAGCCGTGCCCAGTTGTCCTGCCAGGTGCCTTCGATACGGGCCGCCAGCTCCGCTGTGTAGCGGTATGGCGGCGCATCGGAGTCCGTCGGTGCACCAGCCAGGTTGCTCCCAGGCGC
>DATIOT010000327.1:0-11280 GCA_035472875.1 Mycobacterium sp. | reverse complement strand
GGAGCGTTTCGTCACCGCGGTGCGCCTGCTGGCGGAGCGTCTCGATGTGCGGCAAACCATCGGCCTGGGCACCGTACCGATGGCGGTGCCGCACACCCGGCCGATCACGCTGACCGCGCACTCCAACCACAAGGAATTGATCGCCGATTTCCAGCCGTGGATCTCCGAGATCCAGGTCCCCGGCAGCGCGTCCAACCTGCTGGAATACCGGATGGCCCAGCACGGTCAGGAGGTTGTCGGGTTCACCGTGCATGTCCCGCACTACCTCACGCAGACCGACTACCCCGCCGACGCCCAGGCGCTGCTCGAGCAAGTGGCCAAGACCGGGTCACTGGAGCTACCGCTGTCGGCGCTAACCGAGGCGGGAGAAGAGATCCGGGCCAAAATCGATGAGCAGGTCGAGGCAAGCGCAGAAGTGGCTCAAGTGGTGGCTGCGCTCGAGCGCCAGTACGATGCGTTCATCGACGCTCAGGAGAACAGGTCGTTACTAACTCGCGACGAGGACCTGCCTAGCGGCGACGAGTTGGGCGCAGAGTTCGAGCGATTCCTAGCCCAGCAGGCCGACAAGTCCGACGACGACGACTCGGCCTAGACGCCCAGAGCTGGCCCGACAACAAGGTTGGCGAGATGACCGAGCGGAAGCGCAAGAGCAATCTTCGCCCGGTGCGGGAAGTGACTACACCAACGCTGCACTACCGCACCATCCATGGTTATAAGCGGGCGTACCGGATTGCCGGTTCCGGGCCGGCCATTCTGCTGATTCACGGCATCGGCGACAATTCCACCACCTGGGAAGGCATACACGCCAAGCTCGCCCAGCGCTTCACCGTCATCGCCCCGGACCTACTGGGGCACGGGAAGTCCGACAAGCCGCGCGCCGACTACTCGGTCGCGGCGTACGCCAACGGCATGCGCGACCTGCTCAGCGTGCTCGACATCGAGCGGGTGACGATTGTGGGTCATTCGCTGGGCGGCGGCGTGGCGATGCAATTCGCCTACCAGTTCCCCCAGCTGGTCGAGCGGCTGATCCTGGTCAGCGCCGGCGGTGTCACCAAGGACGTCAACTTCGTGTTGCGGTTGGCGTCGCTGCCGATGGGCAGCGAGGCGATCGCATTGCTGCGGTTACCACTCGTGCTAGCGGCCGTGCAGATAGCCGGGAAGATAGCGGGCAAGGCGATCGGAACCACCGCGCTGGGGCATGATCTGCCGAACATGCTTCGGGTACTCAACGACCTGCCGGAACCGACGGCGTCGGCGGCGTTCAGCCGCACCTTGCGGGCCGTCGTGGATTGGCGCGGGCAGATCGTCACCATGCTGGACCGATGTTATTTGACCGAGGCCATCCCGGTGCAGATCATCTGGGGCACAAGGGATGCGGTGGTCCCGGTCCGTCACGCCAAGATGGCCCATGCCGCCATGCCGGGCTCGCGGCTGGAGATCTTCGAAGGCTCCGGGCATTTTCCGTTCCACGACGACCCCGCTCGCTTCATCGACATCGTCCAGCGATTCATCGACAGCACCCAGCCCGCCGAATACGACCAGACCGCGCTTCGCGCAGTGCTACGCCGAGGTGGTGGCGAAGAAACCGTCCATGGGCCGACAGACACCCGCGTCGCGGTGCTCGAGGCCATTGGTTCCGACGAACGCAGCGCTACCTGACCTCGTGCACCGTCGTACAGTCGGGCCATGAGCATCGACGTGACCGTGTTGCGGGTTTTCACCGATTCGGCAGGCAATTTCGGGAACCCGCTCGGCTTGATCGATGCCGGCCAGGTGGAGCCCTCCGAACGGCAGCGGGTGGCGGCCCAATTGGGCTACAGCGACACCATATGCGTCGACCTTCCCACCGCCGGGTCAACGACGGCGCACGCCACCATCCACACCCCACGAACCGAACTTCCCTTCGCCGGGCACCCGACCGTCGGCCTGTCGTGGTGGTTGCGCGACAACGGTATGCCGATCAACACGCTGCAGGTGCGGGCCGGGATCGTGCAGGTGACCTACGGGATGGGCGCAGAAGGCGATCTCACGGGCGTGAGCGCACGCGCGGAGTGGGCACCTGAGTTCGCCATTCACGACCTCGATTCACTCGACGCCCTTGCGGCCGCCGACCCCGCCGACTTTCCCGACGACATTGCGCACTACCTGTGGACCTGGATCGATCGGTCCGGCGGATCGGTGCGTACCCGAATGTTCGCCGCCAATCTGGGTGTCGAGGAAGACGAAGCGACGGGGTCTGCGGCCGTGCGGATCACCGACTACCTCAGCCGCGACCTGCACATCACGCAGGGCAAGGGGTCGGTGATCGAGACCACGTGGAGCCCCGAGGGCTGGGTTGTGGTGGCCGGCCGCGTCGTCAAGGACGGTGTGACACAACTGAACTGAGCAAGGGCCGCGTCCCGGCGCCACCCTGTCAGAGTTCAGAGCTTTCGGTGCAACACCGCGGCGAGGTGATCCTGCAGGGGTTGCCCGACCGCACCCATCTGCACCGAGTACGAAAGCTCGTCGCCGTCGATGCGGAACGAACGGCCAAGCGCGGTCACCTCTTTGGCGGTCGGGGTCAATCCGATCGCCGTGGTGGACAACTCGACTTCGACGAGGTCGCCAGTCACCGAATACGTGCCCACTTCGATTTCGGTGATGCCGCTCGGGTGGGCGAGAACCAGCTCAACGTGACCCGGTTGCGGTACGCGAAGATACCCGATCTCGGCGTGCAGAGGTTTGCCGTCGGCTACCGCTTTGGTCTTCTGCGCGTACGCCAGAAACGGTTTGCCCACATGGGAGAACACGGCTTCCTCGAGATACTCGAAGGGCTGGATCGTCGGGTACTTGCCCGCACCCCGACCAGCCCAGGTACCAAGCAGTGGCGCCAGCGCCTCGAGATCGGGATGCAACTCGGGAGGCATGAAAACAGCCTAGCCCGGCGACGATGCGGGCCGGGACGGCCTGATGTGGGGCGAGGCCTGGCGCTGCGATCCGTCAGCTCGGAGTTGATACTTTGCGGTGCGCGCGAAGCGCCTCGATCTCGCGCTCGAAATCGTCTGCTGACGAGAAGGACCTATATACCGACGCGAACCGCAGGTAAGCCACCTCGTCGAGGTCGCGCAACGGCCCAAGGATAGCCAGGCCGACCTCGTGGCTCGGGACCTCTGGCGACCCCGCAGCACGCACGGTGTCTTCCACCTGCTGGGCCAGCAGATTCAGCGCATCCTCATCCACTTGACGGCCCTGGCACGCCCGGCGGACCCCCCTGATGACCTTTTCGCGGCTGAAGGGCTCGGTCACACCGCTGCGTTTGACCACGGCCAGGACCGCGGTTTCCACTGTGGTGAACCGTCGCCCGCACTCGGGACACGACCGGCGGCGCCGAATAGCCTGGCCTTCATCGGTTTCTCGCGAGTCAATCACCCGGGAATCGGGATGACGGCAGAACGGACAGTGCATGACCGCTCCTTCGCCGTGCTGACATCTCGCAGAACACTCCGAGCGTACCTGTGCGCTCCCCCAGGGGGCCAATGCAGCCGCGACACGGGTGCGCTCACCGCCGCGAGAACCGAGGAGCGTTGGCGTAGAGCGGTTTTCGCGATACACCGTGACGACGTCAGCCGACCGGCGCGATCAGGGTCTGGCCCGCAGCCAGCGTGGGCGAGTTCAGGTCGTTGAGTTCGCGGATGCGCTCGGCAACCTGGCGAGCCGGCGCGTCGGGCGCCACTCGGCGAGCCACGTCCTGAAGGGACTCTCCGGTTTCAACCCGTACGACGGCGAGCCTGTCGGGTACGCGTGCAGCCGAACCGCCGGGCTCTCCGTTGACCATCTGCCCTAAGTTCGCGACCAAGCCCAGCCAGACGGTGATGATCCCGGCGAGCAGGGCCAGCCCCACCGTCGTAGCCAGGGTGACGGGACGCTTGCGATGCGGCGCGACCGACATCGCGACGCCGGTGCCGTAGTAGCGCGTTGGCGCGCCGGCCGGCCGCGACGGACCGGGTCGACGAGATCTGACCAGACGATCCCGGTCATAACGAGGCCCTTCGACCAGCCCGTTGATCGGGCGCCGAACGTTAGTGGTACGCGGCGACACTGTGTGGATGAGTGTCATGTCCGTCCCTCCGGTCGACTAATGCTCGCTCGTGTGTTCGACTATAGTCGCTCGTGTGTTCGAAAGCCGAACATTTGAGCGAAGCGTGTCGAACGAGCAAAACGTTAGACCCCACCACCGACAAGATCCGTCGGCCGCCACCACCGACATGCAGCACAAGTACCCCGCTTTTCCGAGAGTTACACCTTTGTTATTCATCGAGTTCTAGGGCCCGGTTCCGGCGGCCGGCCAGGCCGCGACACGCTAGTCGAACACATGTTTGATTATTGGACGCCTGGCGGCTACATTCAGTGCCATGAGCGACAGCAACGACACCTCAACCGCCGGCGCAGGCGCCCGGTTGCATTCCGTGGATTCATCGCTTACGGAGCGGCAGCGCACCATTCTGAACGTCATCCGTCAGTCGGTGACCAACCGCGGTTACCCGCCGAGCATCCGGGAAATCGGCGACGCCGTCGGTCTTACGTCGACCTCGTCGGTGGCTCACCAGCTGCGCACCCTGGAGCGCAAGGGGTACCTGCGCCGGGACCCCAACCGCCCCCGGGCCGTCGATGTCCGCGGGTCCGACGACACCTCGGCGGCGGTGCCTGTCACCGAAGTCGCCGGCTCGGACGCCTTGCCGGAACCCACCTTTGTCCCTGTGCTCGGGCGCATCGCTGCCGGTGGACCGATCCTTGCCGAAGAAGCTGTCGAAGACGTCTTCCCGCTGCCCCGTGAGTTGGTCGGTGAGGGCGCGCTCTTCCTGCTCAAGGTGGTCGGTGACTCGATGGTCGAAGCCGCGATCTGCGACGGTGACTGGGTCGTGGTGCGGCAGCAGAACGTCGCCGACAATGGCGACATCGTGGCCGCCATGATCGACGGTGAGGCCACCGTCAAGACGTTCAAGCGTGCAGGTGGTCAAGTGTGGCTGATGCCGCACAACCCTGCGTTCGATCCCATCCCCGGTAATGACGCGACCGTGCTCGGCAAGGTCGTCACGGTGATTCGCAAGATATAGCGCCGGACGGATCTCGCCGCACAGTCTCGAGGAGTCCGCGGGTTAGTCGGCCTTCTTGAAGCCGTTGGCTTGCGCGACTTCTTCGCTGGACAGCCAGATTTCGGCGAGCGCGTCCTGGTAGAGCGGGCTTCCAGGGGTGTAGTACAGACCGAAGCTGGCACTGGCCTTGATGGGATATCCGTCGGGCACCTCATACGGGTCGTCCAAAGGCAGGCGCATTGTCGGGCGCCCGGCCGGGCCTGGTCCCGCACTGGGTATTCCCTGGGCCAGTTCCTCTTCGGTGTCGACGGCTGCGTGCCGCCCGGCTCTCGGCGCAGTGCCGGGCGCTACGACACCCGGAACCGCGACATCCGGAGCGGTATGTGGCACTGCGACATCTGGATATGCGACATCGGCGGCATCCGCGGCATCCGCGGCTGCAGCGGGATACGCGGCATCTGGATGGGCGGCATCCGGGGGGGTATACGGTACGGCGATGTCCGGATATGCGGCCTCCGTATCGGCGACTTCGGCAGCATCTGGATAAGTCGCCTCCGGAACAGCGGCATCCGTATCGGCGGCTTCGGCAGCATCTGCGTAAGCGGCCTCCGGAACAGCGGCATCGGTGAAGGAGACCTCAGGGGCAGCATCGGTGTAAGCGGGCTCCGGGGCGGTGGCGTCCTCCGGATGAGCATCGTCCGTATAGGTGGCCTCCGGCGCAGCATCGGGATAGCCGGGCTCCGCCAGAACGTCCTCCAGCACCACGGGTATCGAATCGGTGTCCACCGCGTCGGGATCTTCCTGGTCGATCCTTAACTGACCCGAGCCCTCGTCGGATCCGGACGGCCGTTCGCTGTATTCCCCGGCGGGCGCGACGTCCTCCGCCAGGCGGGCAGCGGCTTCGTCTCCACGCGGCCAGCTGACTCGCGGCGCGGACCCGGCATCCGGCGGCGGCTGATGTTCCGGTGGGTGCGATTCGCCGAGTAGCAGGTGCTCAGTGGCGAGATCGCCGTCATCCTGCCCCCAGTCCCCGTTAACCGCGGCATCGTAGCGGCCAACATCCACGTCGCGCTCAGGCTGGTAAGCAGCGGTCTCAGGGCCAGCGTGACTACGTCGCCGACGCATTCCGAATGTCTCGAACAGCACCAACACGACCAGGAGCAGCGCCAAGCCGGCAGCCACCAGCCACCACCAATGCCAAGTGAACTTCTTGGCGTGGGGGGGCGCCGCCGAACCACTTGGCTGGTTCTGCCCCGGCACTTGCAGACCGGACAGCAATGACGCGAGGTTGGACGGATCCGTGGTGAAAGTGTTTTTTGCACGGTTCCACGAGATCTTGCCGCCGGTGAACTTCTGCGACACCTGGTCGCCGTCCACTGCCTGGTCGCCGACCGGCGCGCCCAGTTTGCCGGTGGGGCCGCGAAGCTTGTCCCACGCGGCCTTTATGGCTCCGCGCACGACGAATGCGCCGTGGTCAGCTGTCCAGAAGATCGCCGGCTTGTCAGCCGCGGAGAACGTGCAAATTCGGCTGGAGCGGATACCGCCGTCAGACTCGTTGGCGATGGGGAAGCCCAGGTCGCTCCCAACCGGCCCGCCCAGTGACTCGTACTTCGCCAGAATGTCGCTCTCGACAGCGTTTGCGTCGGTGGCCTGGCTGAAAAACACCTTGCCGCCGGCGAAGTTCTGGGCAATTCCGTCGCCACCGATCGGGTACTGCCCACCCTGCCTGGCGCCCAGCGGACCGGAAGCGCCGCCGACGGCGCGCCAGGCCATGTTGATGGCCGCGGTGGGATCGGTCGCTATCTGTAAGCCCTTCAGTTGGTCGGCCAGTACTGCCGGGTTCGTGGTGAAGTCCTTGGTTTTCCTGTTCCAGGAAATCTCACCGGCGTTGAACTTCTGGGAGGTGACGTCACCGTCGTAGGTTTCATCCCCGATCGGGGCGCCGAGAACACCGCCCGAGCTGCCGAGTTTGTCCCACGCAGCGTTCAGCGCGCCGCGCACCACGAACGCCCCGTGGTCGGACGTCCAGAAAATCACCGGCTTGTCGCTGGCGGAGAAGGCAGCCACCCGGCTGTCCGGTCCCGCTAGGCCGGGAACTTCGTTGATGGTCGGGAATCCCAGATCGCTGCTGGCCGGACCGCCCAGCGACTCGTATTTGTTCAGGATCGGCCCGTAAACAAATTTGGCCCCGGTATCGGTGGTGTAGAACATCTTGCCGCCGTCGAAGTCCAGGGCGAATCCGTCGCCGACCGGGTAGACGTCACCCTTCCTGGCACCAAGCGGCGAACTGTCGCCACCGGCCTTCTCCCACGCGGCCATGATCGCTGCCTCAGCGTCGCCTATCGGAGATGCCGAGGCCCCGGGTGCCAGCAATGCGGCGGCCACCACGCTGGTCACCATGCTGACCAGCGTGCACCCCACCAGCTTGCGCAATCGACCTCTCTGCCCGTTCACCAAGCCTCCCAGCCGACGGATATGCCCTTATCTGTGGCCATGCCCGTACCGTGCAGACCCTGCGAGCGGGTGGTACCCCCACCGCGGGTTACTAACCCGCCACGGTCCGTATCATCGCCGGGCTCGCATAACTCTGCTCCAGCCAAGGAGAATTGCGAAGCCAAATTACAAATATAGCGAAAACGGATACCGCTCCGATGTCGAAATGATGCCGGACCACACGCGTGTCGCGACCAGCCGGGCCGCAGCTCGCGCCGCATTCGGACTACCGTGCGGCACATAGCCGCCCTACTACTGCCGCACCACGAAGCGCCGCTGCCCTCGCCAGCGTCGTGATCGCCGGCTTGATGATGTGACACTACGCAGTCGGCATACGCGAAAAACATCTGCCGAAGGTACGCGAAGCCATCGGTTGGTCGGCGATCTACCCGGCCAAAACACCAATCGTGGGCGTTGCATTTTGCCCGAGGCCTAAGCAACGAGGCCCGCAAGCCGACTGGTTGTTGTTCTTTCGGGTCATCATCAGCGGCTTCGCGACATCTCGGTTGGTCAGCGATGTTGTTGTCCGGCACGCTGTTCCCGCTCGTCGCGACGATTTCCGTTGCGCGACAGCAAGTTTGGACCATCAACGCCGGCCGGCCGATGAGGCTGTCACCCCCGGGGCTAGACGCCGAGGGCGCGGCCGATGATCTCCTTCATGATCTCGGTCGTGCCCCCGTAGATCGTCTGCACCCTGGCATCGAGATAGGCACGTGCGACTGGATATTCGCGAATATAGCCGTATCCACCGTGCAGCTGCAGGCAGCGGTCGATCAGGTGCACCTGCTTCTCCGTGGCGTACCACTTGGCCATGGCGGCCTGTTCAGCTGTCAGCTTCTTCTCTAGGTGCAACCGGATGAATTCGTCGACCATTATGCGCACCACGGTGGCTTCGGTCGCCAACTCCGCCAGTAAGAAGCGGCTGTTCTGGAAGCTGCCGATCGGCTTGCCAAAGGCTTTGCGTTCCTTGGTGTATTGCAGTGTCTGTTCGAGCACCTGCTCCATCGCCGCGGCCGCCATGATGGCGATCGAGATCCGTTCCTGCGGCAGGTTCTGCACTAGGTAGATGAATCCCTTACCCTCCTCGCCGAGGAGGTTTTCGGCCGGAACGTGCACGTCGGTGAATGACAACTCGGCGGTGTCCTGCGCGTCCAGTCCGATCTTGTCCAGATGGCGGCCGCGTTCGAAGCCTTCCATGCCGCGTTCGACAACGAGCAGCGAAAAACCCTGCGAGCCCTTGTCCGGATCGGTCTGCGCTACCACGATCACCAGGTCCGAGTTGATTCCGTTGGTGATGAACGTCTTTGACCCGTTCAGCACATAGTGATCGCCCTGCTTGACCCCACGGGTCTTGACGCCCTGTAGGTCGCTGCCGGTGCCCGGCTCGGTCATCGCTATGGCCGTGATCAATTCCCCGCTGCAGAACTTGGGCAACCAGCGCTGCTTCTGCTCTTGGCTGGCCAGCCGCAATAGGTACGGGGCTACCACGTCGTTTTGCAGCCCGAACCCGATGCCGCTGTAGCGCCCAGCGGTGGTCTCCTCGGTGACGATCGTGTTGTACCGGAAGTCGGGGTTGCCCCCGCCGCCGTACTCCTCGGGCACCGCCATGCCAAGGAAGCCCTGCTTGCCGGCCTCCAGCCACACAACTCGGTCGACGATCTTGGCCTTTTCCCATTCGTCGTGATAGGGCGCGACGTGGCGATCCAGGAAGGCGCGGTACGACTCGCGGAACAATTCATGCTCCGGCTCGAAAAGAGTGCGCTGGTAGTTGATGGCGCTGCTCATGGATAACCTCCGGCGAACGAGAACTCTGCGGCCCAACATATACCAACCAGACGGTTGGTCGGCAGCTGGGCAGGCCCAGCCCGGATCGCGCCGCGGGCGGCTACGAGGTCTTATCGCCGGCGGCGGAGAACTCCCGCAGGCTGGCAGCCAGTGCCACGGGAACCCGGGCCTTGAGCCGAGTTCCCTGCGAGTTGTGCTCGGCCTCCTGTACGCGCCCATCGGCGTGCACCCGGGCCACCAGGTCGCCGCGGTCGTACGGGATCACCACGTCTACCGCGGTATCGGTGGGTGCCGCGAGTTCGGCCATCCGTCGGCGCAAGGCGTCGATACCATCGCCGGTGCATGCGGAGACGAATACCGCTTCGGGCAGCCCGTGGCGAAGCTTGGCCAGCATCAGATCGCTGGCGACGTCGACCTTGTTCACGACCAGCAGCTCAGGCGGCGGATCACCATTGTGATCAGCGATAACTTCAGAGATCACCTGCCGGACCGCATTGATCTGGGCCAGCGGGTTGACGTCGGAGCCGTCAACGACGTGCACCAACAAATCGGCGTCGACGACCTCCTCCAGCGTGGAGCGGAACGCCTCGACCAGCTGGGTGGGCAGGTGCCGGACAAACCCGACCGTGTCGGTGAGCACGAACGGCCGACCGTCATCGAACTCCGCACGCCGGGTGGTGGGTTCCAGCGTGGCGAACAAGGCGTCCTCTACCAGCACCCCGGCTCCGGTCAGCGCGTTGAGCAGGCTGGACTTACCTGCGTTGGTGTAGCCGACGATGGCGATCGATGGCATGTCGCTGTGCAGGCGGCGGCTGCGCTGGGTGTCGCGGGCCTGCTTCATCTCCTTGATGTCGCGGCGCAGCTTGGCCATGCGTTCGCGGATGCGGCGGCGGTCGGTCTCGATCTTGGTCTCACCGGGACCGCGCAGACCCACGCCCCCGCCACTGCCGCCGGCGCGGCCGCCGGCCTGCCGTGACATCGACTCACCCCAACCACGCAGCCGCGGCAACATGTACTGCATTTGAGCCAGCGACACCTGCGCTTTGCCTTCCCGGCTGGTGGCGTGCTGGGCGAAGATGTCGAGGATCAGCGCGGTGCGGTCGATGACTTTCACCTTCACCGCCTTCTCCAGCGCGGTCAGCTGCGCTGGAGACAGTTCACCGTCGCAGATGACGGTGTCGGCACCGGTCGCCAGAACCACCTCACGCAGCTCGGCCGCCTTGCCCGAGCCGATGTATGTCGACGGGTCGGGCCGGTCGCGGCGCTGGATGAGTCCTTCGAGCACCTGGGAACCTGCGGTCTCGGCCAGGGCTGCCAGCTCGGCCAGGCTCGCCTGGTTGTCGGCCGCGCTGCCTTCGGTCCACACCCCCACCAGCACCACGCGTTCCAGCCGCAGCTGGCGGTACTCGACCTCGGAGACGTCGGCCAGTTCGGTCGACAGCCCGGCGACGCGGCGCAGCGCCGATCGGTCTTCGAGGGCAAGTTCACCGACGCTGGGCACTGAGTCCCAAGAGTCGGGAGAGTCTGAGGTGTCTGAAGAGCCCATGTCGGGCGAATCTGGATATGTCATAGCCAGTATCCGATGGTTCCACGTCGTGGGTGACGCTGCATCCGAATAAATTGCCGCACTGGGCCAACGCGGGCGCACGCACCGCCAGCCGACCTCGGGAAAATCACCCCAGCACGCTCCACCAGGCGTCCGCGATCTCGCCGCGTGCCACCAACACGGACGGCCCACGCAAGTAGCTGGTGGCGTTGGTGATGGTAACCACGACGTCGCCGCCCGCCACCCGCACGGTGAGCGTCCCGGTGTCGGCGCCGGCATCAGCCAACGCGGCGACCGCGGCCGCGACCGTTCCGGTACCACACGACCGCGTTTCACCCACCCCCCGCTCGTGGACCCGCATCTGGACCAGTCCGCCGACCGCTG
>DATIOT010000326.1:0-4458 GCA_035472875.1 Mycobacterium sp. | reverse complement strand
TATACCCCGGTGTCACCCCGCGTCAAACGCGATAGATGCGCGCGGCGTTGTCGCGAGCAATCAGGTCGACCACACTGATGGCATCGCTCTCGCTCCAGTCGCCATCCTCGACAAAGCCGCGTAGTACGCGGTGAATACCCTTGCGCCACAACCTCGCGCCGAGAAAGTGCAGTTCCACGGGACCGTACCCATCCGACGAGTACAGGATCTTGCGGAAGGGCGCCATCTCCAGCAGCCGGGCGATGAACGAAGGTGCCCGTGCTCCCAGGTAGTTCACACTCAGTCCCCCGTCGACATAAACGTTGTTGAAGGCCTGCGCCAGATAACCTGCTTCGCGCTCGTAGGGATAGCAATGCAGCATCATGATGGGTGTGTCTTCGGACTGCCGTAGAAAGTCAAGGAGGTACATCGGATTGGCCTTGTGCAGATCGCAGTCTCGGTCACCGAAGCCGACGTGGAATTGCAACGGCATGCCAAGCCGCAGCGCCTGATGCAACCCGAAACGCAGCAACACGCGATCCTGTAGCCGGACACCACCGCTGTCGCGCCACCGGCCGGCGGCCTCGGCGACCTGTGACGCCGACGGCTCGGTCAGATCGCCGTCGAACCCGCCCCGGTAAGCCAGGATGGACTTGGTGCCGACCGCTGTGGCCGCGCGCCGGTGCAGGATCTCCTCGAACGCCGATGCGTAGCTGCCTGGCGCGTGTGCCGCCTGCTCGGCCACCTGCTCGAGACGAACGACCTCGTGAGCGCGGTTGCCGGACAGTGCACTCAGCTCGGAGACATCTGCTACGTCACTGCCGATCCCGGTGTCCACCAGCCAGTCGCTCACCCCGGCGGCCGGCAGAAACAGGCGGGCCAGCTCGCTCTCGGTGAATTGGCTGCGATGCTCCCAATACACCTGCGGGTCAACGTGTTTGGGTAACCCAAGGATGGGGCCGCAGTGGGCGCGCACGGCGAAGCCGAGTTGTGAGTCGAAACCCGAGTCTGTGAGCGGTTCGGTGTTGGCCTCGTTGAGTGCGTTCTCGAACCGGCGCCGGTCCCCCGGCGTCAACCAGCATCCGTGGACGTGCTGATCAATCAACATCACTTCGCCGATGTGCTGCGCTAGAGCCGAATAGTCAGGCACTGTCACAGGCTCCAGGCCATCCGAAACTTCTCCGTCAATTGCTCGGGGCCGAGGTCGCCGTAGCGCTCATGCTCCAGACGGCGGACCGCGACAACCATGTCGACCGCGGGATCACCGAGGATGCTCCGCAGCAGCTCCGAATTATCCAGTGCGGCAATCGCTTCCGTCTGAGATTCGGAAAGGCGCAGGATACCTGCACGCTCGCGCTCCGAATCGGAGAGTTTTGCCGGGTCTATCGTCGTTTCCGGCGGCAGCGCCGCCTTGCGCTGGATTCCGTCGAGTGCCAGCCCGAGGATCGCCGCCGACGCGAGATATGGGTTCGCCGAGGGGTCGACGATTTTCACCTCGACGTTGCCGCCATGCGCACTGCCGGGGCCGCCTTTGACGAATCGCACTGCCGCCTCCCGGTTCTCCGTCCCCCAGCACGCGTAGGCCCCAGCCCAGTTACCGGGCCGCAGCCGCAAACCGGACACGATCGATCCGCACAGAACGCCCTGAGCCTCCGGCAGTCCGCGAATCACACCCCCTACGGCGCTCTCGCCCGCCGGCGTCATGCCTCCGGCGCCGGTTCCGTCGGAGAACAGTGGGCCTTCCGGGCCCCCTTTCCTCCTGGTCAGCGAGAAGTGCTGGTGCGCACCGGATCCGACGCTGCCGGCGAACGGCGCCGGCGACAGGCTGACGCGCAGCCCATGGCAGCGGGCGGCGCGGCCGATGATGATCCGGGTCAGAGCCAGCTGATCGGCCGCGGCCACCGGCGGTAGCGGTGACAAGGAGATCTCGAACTGGTTGGCCCCGTATTCGGGATGAAACTGCTCGATTCCGACGCCGGCGGTCGTGGCCGCTCTCATTACATCGCGGACGAACGCCTCGTGTTCGAGCACGCCGGCGAGGCCGTACTGCGCCCACAGCGCCGACGGCAACTGGCCACCGTCCGGGTCGACCAGAAGGAATTCGATTTCGTGGCCGATCGCCGCCTCGATGCCGGCTTCTGTGAGCGCGGCTTCGATCCGGCTCAGCGTTCCGCGGCCGCACGCGGGAACGGGTGTGCCGTCTTGCTCGAAGAATGCGGCCGGCGCCCACGCCAACCCGTCACCGATGATGCGCAAAGCCGACAGGTCGATGCGGAGGCGCTGATCACCCACCACGCCGACGTCATCGGTGAAGGCGATGCCGGTCTGGTCGATGGCGAAGGCATGCCACGAAGGACTGGCACCCAGGCCGGGGTTGGCAAACGTATTGGTCCGCCGGATTGGCACTGTCTTGGCTTGGGTGAGCCCGGCCGGGTTCATGACGGTGCCGATGACGGTGTCGACGCCTTCGGCCTCCAGTTGCGCGATCGCCGCGGCGGCAAGGGGTGCGGCTGTCATGGCAGCCCGAAAGGTCGTGTGCTGGTCAGGCCCGGCTGGGCAAGGTCAGCTTGCAGGCTTGGCCGATATCGAGGGTGCGCAGCATCCGTCCCATGCCGACCCATAGCGCGCAGGACATCGCGAGGTCGGCGATCAGCTCTTCGGAGAAGTGCTCGTTGCACCGGCTCCAGAAGTCCTCGTCGTCGCGCAACTTGGTGTGCTCGGTGGCGAAGCGGTGCGCGAACTCGGCCGCCAGGCGCTCCTGTTCGCTGTACCCCGGCCAGGTGCGCCACTCCGTCGCGTGCCAGTAGAGATCTTCGTCGACCCCTGCGGCCGGGCCGTCGGCATCGCGGGTGTTGACGCAGACCACGCATTCGTTATGGTGGGCGATCACGGCCCGGGCCAGTTCGCGGGTGCGCAGTGGCAGCCGGTTTTTGGTGTAGACCGCCTGGCTGAACTTGGCGATCGCGCCGCCGAGGTCAGGGGACTTCGTCGCCCAGCTGTAGACGTCGTCGTCAGCGAATGTTCCGATTCGGCTCATGGCGTGATGGTACGCCCGCGGTAGCCGGCTTGGGCCATCGCCATAGTCGGCGGTTCGTCGTGCCAATCGCGTTGGGCCAGAACTCGATGCGCGATGCGTTCCAGGGCGGCTTCCACCTCGCGGCGGTCGGGCCGGCCTTCGTAGCCCGGTGAACGGGCCAGCTTGTCGACAATCCAGGCAAGCAGCAGCGAGTACACGTAATCGACCTGCTGGAAGCCGGATTGGGTCAGCCACATTTGGTCGCCGTCGCGCTGCACGTAACCGGTGGCGACCAGGCGGGCGAAGTTGGGTTCCAGGACCTCGAACGGTATTCGCAAGTAGTCGCCGATATCGGTGAGCCGGGCTGTCCCGTACATCTGCCCGTAGCGGTTGATGCGCAGCACGCCCCACAGCCCGGCGACGTCGAGCCGGCAATCGGGCCGCATGGCGATGCTGCGCAGTCGCACACCGGGATCGCCGCGCAACATCCGTGCGATCGCATTCTCCAGCAGTCGTTCCGGAGTGTCGGTGGTCGGCATCCCGAACCCGTCGCCGAGATCGACTGCGCTGTTGTGGATATCGCGGAGCGGGACCTCGCGCAGGAACAACGCCACGACGAACCCGACCAAGGCGACCGGTGCCGCCCAAAGGAATACCTGGCTCAGTGACTCCGAATAGGCCTGCACGATGGGCGCGGCCACGTTATGGGGCTGTCGGTGCAGCGCCCCGGGAGAACTGACCGCGTCGGGGGATGCGCCACTGGCCGCCAAGGCCGCGCCCATCCTGCTGTTGAGGAAGTTCACGAACAGCGAACCGAATATCGCGGCACCGAACGAACTGCCGATCGTGCGGAAGAATGTCACACCCGAGGTGGCGACGCCGAGATCGTCGAAATTCGAGGTGTTTTGGACGATGAGAACCAGCACCTGCATCGACAATCCGATGCCGGCACCCAAGATGATCAGATAGACCGACTGCACCAGCGCGGACGTGGACGGGTTCATCCGCGACATCAGCACAAACGCGACCGCCATCAGTGCGGTGCCGGTCACCGGAAAGATCTTGTACCGGCCGGTCCTGCCGACCAGGGTGCCACTGCCGGTCGAGGTGATCAGCATCCCGACCACCATCGGCAGCGTGCGCAGACCCGACGTCGTAGCCGAGACGCCGTCCACGTACTGCATGAAGGTGGGCAGGAACGTCATTGCGCCCAACATCGCGAAGCCCACCACGAAGGACAGCACACAGCACACGGTGAACACCGGACTGCGGAACAGCCGGGTCGGCAGGATCGGCTCGGCCGCACGGCTTTCGACCCACACGAACACGCCGAGCGCCGCCGCGGCTCCGGCGAACAATCCGATAATCGTCGCCGACCCCCACGGGTAGAGGGTGCCGCCCCAGCTGGTGGCCAGCGTCAGCCCGGCCGCGCCCACGCCCACCAACGCGATTCCGGCGTAATC
>DATIOT010000325.1:0-5301 GCA_035472875.1 Mycobacterium sp. | reverse complement strand
AAGGCTCCGGCCAAGAAGGCGACCGCGAGGCGCGGGCGCAGGTAAGGCAGTACGCCAGTTCCAAACGCCGATACCCTTTGGCGGCAGCGCTGCCCCCAAAGGGTATCGGCGTGCTAAGCGCGCACGTTGGCGGCCAGCGCGCCGCCGATGTGGTTGGCCGCCACTAGCCGGCCCGCCGCCAGGGACAGTACCCAGCTGCTGCCCTTGTGATTACGGGATTTGTCGGGGCGCACTCCGTCGCGTTCGCACCACCACGCGATCAAGTCCGGAATCACCTTGCCCTGCGTGCAGATCACCGGTGTGCCTTCCTGGGCGGCGATACTCAGCACCCGGTGTCGGCCGCGTTTGGGGTTTTTGGCGTAGGACTCCTCGGTGAGGGTGGGCTCGTTTTGAATAGCCACACCCAGTTCCTCCGCGAGCGGTTGTACCGTCTGGTGGCAGCGCAGCCGGTCGGCCGCATAGACGTCGGTGACGCCGAACGCCATCAGCTGTGCGACTAGTGCCTCTGCCTGCGCACGTCCCCTTTTGTCCAACGGTCGCTTGGTGTCGTCTCCGGAGAAGCGTGATTTCCGTCCGGCCGTGCCGTGTCGGACCACCAGTACGGTATGGGTGTCTGCTGGTTGTTTTTTAAAGCGGCGCAACACTTTTCGGTCTGGCGCATAGTCGAGTGTCTTCATCGCGTCGGCGACCGGCAACCAGACCAGCTGGTCGACTTCGCTGCCGGGTGTGAATTCCCCGCCGGTGCTGCGCGCCACCCAGTAGTACACCTTCTTGACGCCTTGGTCGATCGGGTAACTCACGTTGACGAGCCGCCTGCCAAGGATGGAGTGGTGCCCGGTCTCCTCGCACACTTCCCGCATTGCTGCTACGGGTGCCGTCTCGCCGGGGTCCACTTTGCCCTTGGGCAGCGACCAGTCGTCGTAGCGGGGGCGGTGGATGATAGCGATCTCGACTTCCGGGTTGGCAGGATCAGCACTGCCTTGTCGCCACAACACCGCGCCCGCGGCGTATACGATCCGGCTCCCCGAGCGCCTACCGACGGACGAGTTCTGGTCCGACACCTCACTCCTGCACGTCGATTCGGCCAGGGTCGCTCCGGCCGCGGGCGTGACCTGGAAAGCTACCACATGGTCAGGGACTGGTGTGCCGCTCCATCAGTGATTCCTGATGGTCGCGCACGGCATGGCCCTCTTGTGGCGATGCGGTCCACTGCCCGTCGGACCCGAGCTCCCAGCACCGAGTGGACGGGTCCAATGCGGACTCGAATAAATCGTCCAGATACGCAGTAAGCCTCGGGTCTTTGACCTGAGCCATCACCTCGACTCGGCGGTCGAGATTGCGGTGCATCATGTCGGCGCTGCCGATCCAGAACTCGTTGATGCGGCCGAAATGGATGATCCGCGAGTGCTCCAGGAATCGGCCGAGAATCGAACGGACCGAAATCTTTTCCGAGAAGCCGTCCGCGCCTGGGCGCAGCGCGCAGATGCCACGCACCACCACCTCGACCCGTACGCCCGCCTGCGACGCGCGATACAGCGCATCGATGACCTGCTCGTCGACCAGAGCGTTCATTTTGAGCCGGATTCGCCCATCACCGCTTTGGCGGTGGGCGGCAACCTCGCGCTCGACGCGTTCGATGATGCCCGTGCGAATGCCCTGCGGGGCCACCAATAGGTTGCGATAGGACCACTTACGGGAGTAACCGGTGAGCGAGTTGAACAAGTCGGTCAGGTCGGCCCCGATTTCGGGGGCGGCCGTGAGCAGACCGACGTCCTCATACAGCCGCGCCGTCTTGCTGTTGTAGTTGCCGGTCCCGATGTGGCAGTAGCGCCGGATCATCGGACCCTCCCGGCGCACCACCAGGCAGGTCTTGCAGTGTGTCTTGAGCCCAACGAGGCCGTACACCACATGCACGCCCGCGTGCTCGAGTGTGCGTGCCCACCGGATGTTGGTCTGCTCGTCGAAGCGTGCCTTGATCTCGACCAGTGCCACCACTTGCTTTCCCGCCTCGGCGGCATCGATCAGTGCCCGAACTATCGGCGAATCACCGGATGTGCGGTACAGCGTCTGTTTGATCGCCAGCACGTTGGGATCGGCG
Source organism: Mycobacterium sp. (assembly GCA_035472875.1). Lineage (GTDB taxonomy): Bacteria > Actinomycetota > Actinomycetes > Mycobacteriales > Mycobacteriaceae > Mycobacterium. The sequence goes on along the minus strand of DATIOT010000325.1, from coordinate 3,203 downwards.
GCGGCCTGCTCGATGAATCGCTGCACGCTGGTGGAGAACGAGTCATACGGATGGTGCACCAGCACATCGCCTTCGCGCAGCGTCGCGAAGATGCTCTTCGGCGTTTCCCGGTCGGCGAAGGCGGGATGGGTGGCCGGAACGAATGTCCGGTCTTTGAGCGCTGGCCGGTCCAGGCCGTAGACCTGCCATAACGACGACAGGTCGAGAAGCCCGGGCACTTCGATGACGTCACCCGGGTGCACGTCGAGTTCCCGCAGCAGCAGCTCCAACATGCTCTCGGTCATGTCGTCGGCGATCTCGATTCGCACCGGCGAACCGAACCGTCTGCGCGCCAATTCCCGCTCCAGCGCCTGCAGCAGGTCTTCGTCGCGGTCCTCTTCGACTTCGAAATCGGCGTTGCGGGTAATGCGAAAGGCGTGATGCTCGACGATTTCCATACCCGGGAAAAGCACCGGAAGAAAGGCCGCGATCAGCTCCTCCATCGGCAGGTACCGGACTACGGCCTTCCCTTCGGTCTCGTCTGTATCCCCACGGCTTTCGAGTTCGACGAAGCGATCGACGTTGGCGGGCACCTTGACCCGGGCGAAGTGTTGGCCGCCGTCCTCGGGCTGCTTCACCGTGACCGCAAGGTTCAGGCTCAACCCACTGACAAATGGGAACGGGTGAGCCGGATCGACGGCCAGCGGCGTCAGGACGGGGAAGACCTGTTCGCTGAAATACGTCGATAATTGGTCGCGCTCACCCTGATCCAGATCGTCCCACGTGACGATATAGATACCTTCCTCGGCGAGCGCCGGTCGCACCGAATCGAGGAACACCCGTGCGTGCCGGGTCGCGATCCGCTGAGTCTGCTCGCCGATGCGGGCCAATTGCGCACGCGGTGTCAGACCGTCGGCCGAGCGGACCGACAGTCCCATCTCGTCGCGGCGTTTGAGGCCGGCCACCCGAACCATGTAGAACTCGTCGAGGTTGGAGGCGAAGATCGCCAGAAACTTGGCTCGCTCCAGTAGCGGCAGCGAATTGTCGTCCGCCAAAGCCAGCACGCGTGCGTTGAAGTCCAACCAGCTCAGTTCCCGGTTGAGGTAACGGTCCTCTGGCAGCGGGTTGTCGATCGCGGCGGGAGTCGCAGCGGGTGGTGCTGCCACGGCCGAGCCGTCGGGTTGCCATACAGTTTCATCGAGGCGCGCCTCAGCTTCGATTTCGGTCACCATGCGATCATCCCGCATCACCCGCTGGTGCTGCTAGCGCCCAACAGACATCCATTCGCCGTTGGTGTGCCGTTCATCGCCCGGACAGGTTTGCTGGTGTGCCAGATTCCTCAACGCTGCGCGATGGCACGGGCGGTCGCCGCACCGACCCCGAGGCGGCGGGCGGCGGCCAGGTCAGCGGGAGTGTCGACATCGCATCGCAGGCCAGGCCACGCACCGGTCAGCTCGATCGCGCCCGAACGACGATGCCGCGCGGACGAATCCGGCCCGAACTGCGGATCGAGCACGGTTCCGAATGCACAGAGTGCCGCGGTTCCTGTTGCCGGCCGGTCGGCTACGAAGCTGCGCCGATACTGGCGTGCGGCAGCGATCGCCTCGGCCAGCTCTTGTGTCTGCAACGCCGGCAGATCGCCTTGCAGCACAACAAAATTGGAGAATTCCCCGGCTACAGCGCGTTCGGCGGCGGCGATAGCGTTGTTCAGTGGATCAGCATGGCCCTCGGGCGTCGGGTCGGCCAGCACATTTGCTCCGAGCTCGGCTGCCGCGGCCGTCGCGGCTTCGTCGGGTGTGATGACGGTGATCGAGCCCAGTGTTGCAACGCGTGCCGCGGCGGTCAGGGTGTCTACCAACATGGCCAGCACCACGTTCTCCCGGGTGCGCGCCGAGAACACCGGGGCCAGCCTGGTCTTCGCGGCGGCCAATCGCTTGACGGCGATGATCAAGGCAACGTCGCCCGCACCGTCGGCCCGTGTGCCGGTCATGAGGTCATCCTGCCAGCGCTGATTTCTCCGACGCTGCCTCGGGCTAATCTGAAGCGCCGGCCAGGCAATAACAGGCAGGGATGGTAATCAGTCTCGACGACAGACGGGGGCGGTAAATGGCCAGCACAGCAGGCGCCGTTGCCGTGATGGGTGCCGGTGCATGGGGCACGGCGCTGGCCAAAGTGCTCGTCGAGGCCGGGGGACCAGAAGCAGAGGTCGCGCTGTGGGCCCGGCGATCTGACGTCGCCGAGCAGATCAATGCGACCCGATACAACCCCGCCTATCTGCCCGGTACGTTGCTCCCACCTGGCATCCGCGCTACCGCGGATGCGAAAGAGGCGCTGGCCGGCGCGTCGACGGTGCTGCTGGGAGTGCCTGCGCAGATGCTGCGCACCAGTCTCGAGCAGTGGGCGCCTTTCTTGACCGACGGCGCGACACTGGTCAGCCTGGCCAAGGGCATCGAGCTGGGCACCCTGATGCGGATGAGTCAGGTCATCGTTTCGGTGACCGGCGTCGACCCGGCACACGTCGCGGTGATTTCGGGGCCGAACTTGGCCAGTGAGATCGCCGAATGTCAGCCCGCCGCCACTGTCGTCGCGTGCAGCGACTCCGGCCGCGCCGTGGCCGTGCAGCGCATGCTGAACAGCGGGTACTTCCGCCCGTACACCAACAGCGACGTAGTCGGCACCGAGATCGGTGGCGCGTGCAAGAACGTCATCGCGCTCGCGTGCGGGATGGCGGCCGGCGTCGGCCTCGGCGAAAACACCGCTGCCGCGATCATCACTCGTGGCCTGGCGGAGATCATCCGGCTGGGGATAGCGCTGGGCGCCAAGGGCGCGACGCTGGCCGGTCTGGCAGGTGTGGGTGACCTGGTGGCCACGTGCACGTCGCCGCATTCACGCAACCGCTCGATGGGCGAACGCCTGGGCCGGGGTGCGACCGTGCAGTCTGCGTTGGAAGGCAAGGACGGGCACGTCGTCGAGGGGGTGACTTCGTGCGAGTCGGTGCTGGCGCTCGCGTCCAGTTACGACGTCGAGATGCCACTGACCGACGCTGTGCACCGGGTCTGTCACAAGGGACTCTCGGTGGACGAGGCGATGGCTCTGCTGCTGGGCCGCAGCACCAAGCCCGAATGAGCCCGGCCGGCGGTCACAAAAACCCAGCTCAAGGCATGGCGCCCGACCCGGAAGCGCCCTACCCGGTAGCCTCTCGGGTTGTGAATGCCTCCGACCGG
>DATIOT010000324.1:0-3946 GCA_035472875.1 Mycobacterium sp. | reverse complement strand
GTCGGGCGTCTGGAAGCCCAGGGTCTGGTGCGCCGCGAGCAGTCAACCCGAGACGCGCGCGCCTACAACGCCGTGCTCACCGAAGCTGGGCTAAAGCGCTACAACGAGGCCACGCCCACCCACGATATCAGCATGCGCCGCTACCTTTTCGACAATCTCAAGGGCATCGACCTGGACGCCTTCGGTGATGCTCTACAACGCATCATCGCCGCTGCTGACCGCCGGACGACTGTCCCAACGTCGACTACCTGACTGGCAACCGGTCGCGCCCGCAGGCTACCGAGGAGAGCCGAGATCCCAAGCCCCCGAGGCTGTCTCGGTCAACGGCCTGAGCTGCAGGTTCGTAGCACTACCAACACAGCTTGGCGCACCAAACGCGCAGATATGCTCGTCAGTATCGACAAAGTGAACATGTTCTGAGCTGGCTGGCAGGTGGTGTCAGTACGATCGGTGCCGTGGCACGTTATGGTCCACCGGACGACTTCCACAATCAGCCGACCCAGCATGCCAAGTTCGGCACGGGTGAACACCCGCCGTCAGGTGAACCGCCTCCGTCCAACGCTCCGCCCCCTGTGGAAACTCCGCCTGATCAGTACGAACCCCGCGAATCACTCGACTCGTTCGACCAGGAGACCGAACCCACCGCGTGGTACCGCAAACCCGTGCTGCTCATCGGATGGGCCTTGTTTGTTCTGATTCTGATCGCCCTGATCGTTTACGGGCTCATGGAGCTGATCCAGGGAGACCAAGGCACTAGCCGCATCCCAACTACCAGCACAACCCCGCCGACCACCACCACGACGCCGCCGACCACCACGGCCACTACGACACCGCCGACCAGCAGTGCGGTCGAGCCGCCGGCACAACAGCCAACCCAGCAACCGACCCAGCAGCCGACCCAGCAGCAGCCAACGCATCGGCCCCATCACCTGCCACCACTGCCGCCGGTGATCACCATTCCGCAAGTGCCAACGACGATTACGGTGCCGCCTGGCCTGCGCTAACAAGTTGATTGCAGCCCGGTCAAGGTTTGGCTGCTGATAGATGGCGGCATGCGTCGCAGCGGTATCCAGCTAGCCCTCGCCGATACCGTCAACCCCCATGGCAAGCCACGTGCGGCCGGATCACCCTGGCGGTAGCGCGGGAATTCAACAGCCTGTACCAGACGAGCCAACCCCGGGATGGCGTAAACCGATCGCATTGGTCGGGTGGGGCGTTCTCATCGCGGTCCTCATCGGGCTGATCATCTGGGGCATCATCCAACTGACCCAAGGTCCGCCAACCCCGGCGCAGGTAACGACGACCACGCCGACGACCGCCACGACGGCGACGACGACCGCCGCGCCGGTCGTTCCACCCACCCAGCACCGGCCCACGCAACGACGAGTCGACCACGACCACGCCCACCACAGACACTGGCGCGCCGACCAACAACTCGCCGTCGCCCGGGGCGCTCCCGCACCTGCCCTCGGTGATCACGCTGCCGTCACTGCCGGGGTTACCGACCAAGATCACATTGCCGCCAGGTCTGTGATGCGGCCACGCACCTAGACTCGCAGGAATCCACCGCCGCTATGGTGAGGGCCGCCGGGCATCGCCAGCGAGACAACAGACACAGGGGTACGCGATATGAGCGAGTCGCTCGGGTTGTCGCTCGGGGTGGCCAACCTCGTTGCGGCCCGCGTGGGTAGCACTCCAGTCGCGCGCAAACCTGTGTTGACGGTCTACGATCAGCGCGCGTCCGAAGTTGGTCTGCCGGAAGAAAACCCGAACCTGACCGTACCCGGCCTGGTGATGCGGGGATTCATCGAGCGGGTCGGGGACCGGGCTGAATTGGTGGCGGCCGACGGGACCAAGTACCTCGGCGAGGCGCTGACGGTCGAAGCGCTCGAGGCGATGGTACGCACGGTCGGCTCCGGGACACCGCTCACTATCGCCGTCCCCGCGTATTGGTCCGAGGGTCAGTACGCCGCGCTCCGTGCTGAGTTTTTCGCCCAACCGGCCCTGGCACCCAACGGCGTGCCTCCGGTTTTGATGTCCGACGCCACGGCCGCGGTGACCGCACTGCGGGCCACACCGGGATTTCCGACCGATGGCATCGTCGTCCTGTGCGACTTCGGCGCCAGCGGCACCAGCGTCACTCTGACGAATGCCGGGGCGAACTTTCAGCAGGTGGGTCCCTCGGTGCGGTACACAGATTTCTCCGGCGACGCAATCGATCAGCTCATCCTCAATCACCTGCGGACAGCTGCTCCCACTGCGGACACCACCACCGGCGTCGCCAGCACCACGCGAATGGGGTCGCTGACCCGCCTGCTTGCCGAATGCCAGCGCGCCAAGGAACATCTGTCGACGGCCACGATGGCGACAGTCGGGACGGATTCCGGTGAGAACGTCCGGCTGTCTCGCTCCGAGTTCGAGCAACTTATCTCCGAACCACTGGACCGACTTGTCGGCACCGTCAAAGAGATATTGCAGCGCAACGGGATTCTGCGATCCAACCTGGCCGCTATAGCGACTGTCGGCGGCGGCGCGAGCATCCCGCTGCTCACCACGCGACTGTCAGGGCGCCTGCGGGTGCCGATTCTCACCACACCGCAACCCGCGTACAGCGCTGCCATCGGCGCCGCGGTACTCGGCCAACAGCAATCGTCTGCGGGCGCCGCGACCGCCGCGAGTCCCATTCTCGATAACCCGACCGAGACGGTTGCTACTGCCGCCGGGCTCGAAAAGCCTCACGCTCCCGTTGCCTGGTCAGAAGACGCCGGCACACAAGAGCCGGTCCCATACACCGGTCCCGAACACACTGGCGACTACGGCAGGGACACAAGGGGATTGGGCTACGCCAACGACCATCGCTACAGCGCGCAAGCCGCGCGACTGCCGTGGTACAAACGCACAGCGCTGGTCTTGAGCGTGGCCGGTGCGGGCGCGGCGGTCCTGGTAGCCGTGGTGTTGGCACTGACCTTGGGCCACGCCAATAACACTCCGCCGAACGAACCGGCACCCCCGCAGACGTCGCAAACTATCACCGTGACCGGGCCGAACAACAGCCCCACCGTGACCGTGATCCCACCGCCTCCCACTACCAACACAACGCAGCCACCGGCGACCACGACAACCAACCAGCCGCCCACCACCACAACCACCACGACGGCCCCGCCGACCACAACGACTACCAAGCAGACCACGACATCGCAGGTGACCACGACCGCGCCGTCAACGACAACGCAAGAAAGACCGTTTCCCCCGCGCCGTTAGCCCCGATTTGGACGCTAACGCAGCTGGACGTTCGGCGCGGCGACGCCAGCGTTGCGCCGCCGCGAATGCGGCGCGCGGGCCCTCGTTGGGTCCGGAGAACTGAACCGCAGGCCTCGGGCACCGATAAACGGGAGGTTAGGGCAGCCTTTCTCGCGTCGAAAGCAGCGGAGATGTCACTATGAGCAAGCCTGAGCAGGCAACTAAGCGCGTCAGAGTAACTATGCATTGGGGAGAGCTTCGGTGACCACGCAGACCGTCATCAGACTGGTACTGGGCCTGGGCATGACTGTGGTGGTGGGCGCATTCGCCGTCCGGCGGGTCTTGTGGCTGTACAAGCTGATGATGTCCGGCCAACCGGCAACCGGGCGTACCGACCACGTCGGGACGCGGATCTGGACCGAGGTCGCAGAGGTGTTGGGGCAGCGCCGGCTGCTGAAATGGTCGATCCCCGGCCTGGCGCACTTTTTCACCATGTGGGGCTTTTTCATCCTGCTTACGGTCTACATCGAGGCCTACGGGCTGCTCTTCCAGCCGAACTTCCACATCCCGGTCATCGGCCGATGGGATGCGCTCGGTTTTCTGCAGGACTTCTTCGCGACGGCCGTGTTCCTCGGGATCGCCACCTTCGCGGTCATCCGCATCATGCGCAGCCCGCGTGAGATCGGCCGGACGTCAAGGTTTTACG